>JANXSC010000133.1 GCA_025352845.1 Opitutaceae bacterium | reverse complement strand
GCGCGAACTACACGAAGCGCTTTGGCAAATACACCGCCCGCTTCCAAATCAACATCGCGAACCTGCTCAACGACGCCAAGCCGCAGTGGAGCAGCTACAGCACCATCAACGCGAATCAACTCACGCCGAGCCTTGCCGCCGGTTCGGCCGGCTCAAACCCGCGCATGCAGGTTCTGAGCGGCTTCAACCAGCTCGATCCGCGCAAGATCACGTTTACGACCACGGTTAGTTTCTGAGCGCGCCAATCGCGTCTCAGGCCAATCAGGCGGCGGAGCATGCGTTCCGCCGCCATCCTATTTTCCTCCAGAAACCCATGAACCCAATGCACCCCTCCACCGTAATCCGCCGCCACAGCGCCGCCCTCCTGCTGCTCTGTGGCATGACCGCGGCGCACGTCTGCGCCCAGACTGCTCCAGCTCCAACCGCCAGTGCCACGGCGACAAAATCCGAAGAAACTATCCTCCTGACTCCTTTCCAAGTCAGCACCGACAAGGACCGCGGCTACTTCGGCGGCAGCACGCTCGCCGGCGGCCGCGCCGACACGCCGCTGAAGATCACGCCCGCCTCCATTTCGGTGATGACGAAGGAATTTCTTGAGGACTTCGACCTCACCGACATGAACCAAGCCCTGTCTTGGACGGTCGGCGCGGACGCTCCCACCGGCGGCGAATCGGGTGCCTTTGGCGGCAATCGCTTTCAGACCAGCTTCCGCGGCGTCGACGGCAACGGCAATTTCCCGGTGCGCAACGGTTCGATCAACTATTACGTCGCCGACAGCTATAATTCGGAGCGCTACGATTTTTCCCGCGGCCCGAATGCCGCGCTGTTCGGCGACGGCGGTCCCGGCGGCTTGCAGGGTAGCACGAGCAAACAAGCCCGCCTGAACAGCAAGTTCACGAGCACCAGCGCCCGCGTGGACAGTTTCGGCGGCTATCGCACGACCCTCGACACCAACTACGGCCTCGGCCAGGTGGCGTTGCGGCTCAACCTCCTGCGCCAGGATATCAAAGCCATTCAGAAAGGCACCAGCAATCAGCAGAACGGCTTCACCGTCGCGCTCACCTACAAGCTCACCGACAATACCCAGTTCCGCGCCGAGGTGCAGCGCGACGGGGAATCGAATGTCGCCTATCGCCGCCTCTACAACGAGCAGGCCTCCCGGTGGAATCGCACGACGGTCAACGAAACCAACACCGCGATCCCCAGTCCCAACGATTCCGGTCTCGGGCAGATCAGTCCCACGAACGACTATCAGCTGTGGAATTTCGGGACGAACAGCCTGATGAACTACAAGGGATTTCAATACCAGTCGCTCGGTCTGGGCTACCAAATCCCGTGGCGCGGGCGCGCCGACCTTCCGAATTTTAAACCGGGCATCGGGAAGACTTACGCCCTCGGGCCGGCCGACACGATCATCGACCGCGATTTTAACTACCAGGCATTCACGCTCGATCACCGCGTCAACGCCAACCTGTATGTCCAGCTTGGCATCGTGAAGAACGACGGCGATCCCTACTATGAGAATGCGGATAATCCTCCCGCCGATTATCGCCTCGACGTGAACCGCCTGCTGCCCAGCGGTGCGTCGAACCCAAACTTCGGGAAAGCGTATGCCGATTTCCAGCAAGGCTACGCTTATCAGCAGGACCGGGTTCGCGAATACAAGTTCGCGGGCACCTACAAATTCGCCGCGCCGAAGTTTTTCGATCTGAAGCAACGTTTCAGCGTGAACACCGGCTGGCGGCGGACGACCTTCGAAGCGCTGAATCAGGCGTGGCGCTGGTCCAACAATCCGGCGTCGCCCCTTAAAACGGCGTTGCCCACGACCGCAGCCTATATCGGGACGTTCGAACCGCTCGATGGCACGCAGAATTCGCTCCGCTATCGGGTCTATTGGGATCAACCCCGGCCGCGGATGGCGTCGGTGACGCCTCCGCCCGACAGCGCCGGCGTCAAGTGGGCGCTGGTCCAGACGGGTGGCAACATCAACCAGCGCACGATCACCTACGGCCAGATCGTCTCGCAAACCACGTTCTGGGACGAGCGCCTGGCGCTGACGGGCAGCTTCCGACGCGACAAGGTCGAGGGAAATTTCCGCAATCGGATCGGCGCCGATCCGGTCACCCTAAAAAACATCGTCGGCTTTCAGGAGGCCGACGGGCTCTTCTATCCGGGACACGTTCGCGTCCGAACGCTCTACCAAAACAGCCCGAGCGCGGGCCTCGTGACGTATCCGTTCAAGGGCATGAACCGCTACCTCTCTCCTCTCGGATTCGTGGCCAACTACTCCTCGAACTTCGCGCAAATCGCCAACAGCAACATCCCGCTGATCACCGGTGAGAATCCCGCGCTGACCCACGCCAAGACGACCGATGCGGGTCTGCGCTACGCGGTCGGTGACGGTGTCGCCTATGTCACGCTCAGCCACTATAAGACGACGCAGGAGAACCAACTCAGCGGGTGGGGCAGCCAGGGAGATTTCCGCAACCTCTACTCCAACCTCGGTTACACCGATCCGCTATATACGGGCAGCACGGGATTCAACTACCAAGACCAGAATTCCCGGAAGCTGGAGGGCTGGGAGGCCGAGGTGACCGCCAATCCGACGCGGAACCTGACCTTCACGGCGAATTACTCGCACCCGATCGTTTACACAATCACCGAGAGCTTCCATCGCCGGGCGTTCTATGCGAAGAACCTGCTGGAGTATCAGGCGGGGGCTTTGGCGTCACGGGACGACATCAACAAGGTCAACGGACAAAGGATCATCGACCCCAACGTGATCGCGCAATCGATGCTCAACATCGAAAACAGTTTCAACGGCGCGAATCCCGGCACACTTGGTAACGGATTGGAGCGTCACCGCGTGAACCTCGCGGGCTCCTACCGTTTCACGGAAGGTGTCCTCAAAGGTTTGGGCTTAAATGCCGGTTTCAACTATCGCGCGCACAAGAAGGTCGGCAGCAGGGACGCTCGCATCAAGTTCCAGGTGCCGGGGACCACCAGCCCCACCGCGCAGCAAAGCCTGGCCGCCGCCTATGACTACCTCTGGGTGACGTCCACCTTCACGGCTGTCGCCGGTGCCAACTACACCCACCGGTTTGGCAGGTATACGGCTCGTTTCCAACTTAACATCACGAATCTGCTGAATGACGACAAACCGCTGTGGAACAGTTACAGCGTCATCCCCGCCGGGCAGCTGCAAAACTTGCCCAATGCCCAAACCAACAACGGCAACGCTCTCACGGTGGCCGGTGGCAATCCGCGCCTGCAAGTGCGCAGCGGCTTCAGCCAGAACGAACCGCGCAAGATCAGCTTTACCACGACGCTCAGCTTCTGAGCAGGTAGAATTGTTTTCTCGAAAGCGGCCGCGTCCTGCGGCCGCTTTCTTTTTTCTCGCCGCGAGGGGGCGGGCACAGCGCATGATAGGCGCGGTCAATGTTTGGCCCGCCATGAAAAAATTCCTCGCCCTGTTTCTTCTCACGTGCGCGGGCGCGTTCGCCCAGGAGCAAGTCCTCGACTTCGGTGCGCGCGGCAAGCTCACGCTCTTTTTGCTCGGCGATTGGAAGGCCGTCGTGATCAACATGGCCGGCCAATACGAGGTCACGTTTACGCCGCGGAAGGAATCGATCAACGCCTCGTGCTCGTTCAAGGTGACTTTTCCCGACGTGGATCGCTACGATACCAAGGCGCGGTTGAAGCTGCGCGTCGAGGCCGATGGTGCCGCCTTCGCGGAGCAATCCGTCGAGGGCAAAGCCTACGCCAAGGAGTTTTTGATCGGCACGGGCTACGGGTTCTACTGCAACTTCACCGATGCCGCCCTCCGCGGCAACAAACCGGCGCCCCCGGGCGAATTCAAGGTCGTCAGCGCGGGGAAGATCCGCCTCACCCCGGAGATACTGATCGAGATTTTTCTCGGCGCCGACAGTTTCCGCGACGAAGCCTACCAGCAAATCCTCGGTGCCATCGAGGGCATGGAGTTCAAGCCCGGCCGTGGGCGATAGCCGCCTCACCCCAGGATTGTCAGTGTGATCCCGATCGCGACGCCAACGACGGCGGGGAGTTTTTTCCAGCCGTTGATTTCGCCGAAGCACAGCACGCCGCCGGCAAATGCCACGAGGATGCTGCCGCGCCGCAGACTGGACACGAGCGAGACGAGCGCCGCCGGATCGCGCAGCGCGGAAAAATAGATGAAGTCGGCGACGAGCAGCGCCACCGACACCATCGGCACGCTCCAGCGCCAGTGGAATTCGTGGCGCGGCCACCACGGGAGTTTCCAGCCGACGGCGAGCGGGAGAAACAGCAGCGCGAGATAGATCGAGAACCACGCCTGCACCGTCGCCGCGCCAAAACCGGCGCGGCCGAGCAGAAATTTATCGTAGAGCCCGCTCACCGCGCCGAGCAGCGTGCCCGCGAGCAGCCAGCCGATCCACTTGTTGCGATGAAAATGGATCCCCTCCGCGCGCCCCGCGAGCGAGAGTCCGGCAAATGATCCGAGTGTGATAATCACGCCAAGCATCTCCAGCCCCGTGGGCCGCTCGCCCAACACCAGCAGCGCGCCGCCGAGCGTCCACACCGGCCCGGTCGCCCGAATCGGCGCCGCGATCGAGACCGGGAGATGTTTGACCGCGAAGTAGGAGCAAATCCAGGAGCCCGCGACGATGAGTGATTTCAGCGCGAGCTGGCCGTGCTGGATCCAAGTCAGCGGCGCGACCACCAGCGCGGCGGGAAATGCCGCCGGCGCGAGACTCTGCCCGGCCAGCAACGCGAGCCACACAGACGCACTGCAGAGATTCGCGAAGAACAGCACGGACAGCACGGCATTGTCCCGCACCGCGTGTTTGGTGCAAAGGTCGTAGCAGCCCAGAAAAAAAGCGGAGATCAGGCTGGCGGCGATCCAGTGCATGCGCACGGCAGAGTGCCCGCAGGGTGCCGTGCGCTGCAAGTTTCGCGACATCCACGCTGCCCGAGATCCTCCTAAACGTTTGTTCTAGCTGGCGCTTTGGTGCGCGCAAAAGTTTTTTCAGGAAATCATGCGCCGAATTCATGCGCGGCACCGATTTTGCTCAATGAGACAGGTCCACCTATGAAAAAACTTCGTCCCAACCCCCTCCGTCCGCTTCTCGTGGCGTGTCTGGCTTTCATGGCCGGCTTGTCCGCTTTCGCGCAGGCTCCGGCACCCGCCGCTGCTCCCACCCCGCCGCCTCCCGCACCGACGATGGACCAGCGCGTCGCCGCGATTGAAGCCTATTTCCAAAATGCCGATCCTTCGGCGTCGCTGAAGGTCGGCCCAAAGGACAAGGACGGTAATGCGACGATTCCCGCCGGGCTCACGACGCCTGCGGTCGGCGTCGCCGGCCCCGGCCACAATGCGTGGATGATGACGAGTGCCGCGCTCGTCCTCTTCATGACGCTGCCCGGTCTCGCGCTCTTCTACGGCGGTCTCGTCCGCACGAAGAACGTCCTCTCCGTGATGGCGCAGTGCCTCGGCCTCGCCGGACTGGTCACGATTCTCTGGTGGGCTTTCGGCTACAGCCTCGTGTTCGGGAAAAGTTTCAACAGCCCGTTCTTCGGCGGCTCCGAATATTTCTTCATGAAGGGCGTCGATAGCGCGCCCAACACCGACTACGCCGCCTGGGTTTCCCAGAACGTCTTCGCGATGTATCAAATGATGTTCGCGATCATCACGCCCGCGCTGATCGTCGGCGCGATTGCCGAGCGCATGAAGTTCTCCGCGGTGATTCTCTTCATGACCGCGTGGATGTTCCTCGTTTACTTCCCGCTCGCGCACATGGTCTGGGGTGTGACCGGCCTGATGAACGGCGTGTGGAACGGCACCGCCGCCATCAAGGCGATCGACTTCGCGGGCGGCACCGTGGTGCACATGTCCTCCGGTTGGTCCGCGCTCATCCTCTGTCTCGTCCTCGGCAAGCGGCTCGGCTTCGGCAAGACTCCGATGCCCCCGCACAGCCTCGTGCTCTGCATGGTCGGCACCGGTATGCTCTGGGTCGGCTGGTATGGTTTCAACGCCGGCTCCGCCGTCGCCGCCGATGGCATCGCGGCCAACGCCTTCACGACCACTACGCTCGCGACCGGCACGGCCGCCGCCGTCTGGGCCCTGCTCGAATACATCGTCCGCAAAAAGGCCAGCGTGCTCGGCTTCTGCTCCGGTGCGGTCGCCGGTCTCGTCGTGGTGACGCCCGCCTGCGGCTTCATCAACAGCACCTCGGCGATGTGGGTCGGCATTCTCGCCGGGGCGATTCCGTTCTTCGCCGTCACCAAACTGAAGCCACTCTTCGGCTATGACGATGCGCTCGACACCTTCGGCGTCCACGCCATCGGCGGCACGCTCGGCGCGCTGCTCACCGGTGTGTTCACGAGCGGTGCGGTCAACAGCAACCTCACTGGCGACGCCGCGAAGGCCAACGGCCTCGATAAGCTCGTCGCGGGTGGCACGGTCTGGGTCGAACAGCTCAAGGCCATTGGTATCACGCTCGCGCTCGCCGTAGTCGGCACGCTGATCATCGCGTTCATCCTCAAGGCGGCCATCGGTCTGCGTCCCTCGGTGGAAGCCGAGCAAGAGGGCCTCGACCTCACCGACCACGGTGAGGAAGGCTACATCTACGAGTCGAAATCCTGAGCCCCGCGTCTCGCAAAAAACTCAACGCATCCCACATGAAACTCATCATCGCCATCATCAAACCGTTCAAGCTCGAGGAAGTGAAGGAGGCGCTCGCCGCCGCCGGCATCGAGGGCATGACGGTCACCGAGGTCAAGGGCTTCGGCCGCCAGAAGGGCCACACCGAAATCTACCGCGGCAGCGAATACACCGTGGACTTCCTCCCGAAGGTGAAACTCGAGATCGCGGTCGCCGACGGCGTCGCCGCCAAGGCCATCGAGGCCATCGTCACCGCCGCCAAGACCGGCAAAATCGGCGACGGCAAGGTCTTCGTTGTTCCGCTCGACGAAGTCATCCGCATCCGCACCGACGAGCGCGGCGAGACCGCGATCTGATCGCACCGCGCATTTGCAAACTTCAAACCGGCGCCCGCTAAGCGCCGGTTTTTTTGCGCTCGTGGGACTCGGGCGAGTGGCGGCCAAAACCGATGCCCGACTCGCGAAAGAAACCGGCCTGCGGATGCGGACAAAACGCGGCCTTCGATGATCCCAGAGGTGGAGTGAGCGACGCATTTTTGCTTCCCGTATTTTTTTGGATCGCAGCGGTTGGCCTGCGGCTAACGTAAGAGATGGCCGCCCGACTGGCTGGGGCGGAGCGTGCGTTAGCACGGTCCATTGGAGCTTTTGGGAAATTGTGTATCGGGAATCACGGTCCGACGGCCGGCTTGGTGTAAGGCTTTTCACCGGGTTCGGACGCAGTTTGCAAGTGTGCCGCGCACTATCGGCGAGCATGTTCACAATAGGCGAAATGAGCTTGGGCTTCACCAATGGCAATTTGCCAAGCTCCTTGGTGTTTGGCGGTCCACGCTTGGGAGCTGGGAGGCGAATCATTACCAGCCTGAGGGCCGGGTGCGCGACCGGGTGATTGCGTGGCTGGGTTTTGATCCGCGCGTCTCAAATGGTAAAACCAACAGCTGACATATTCGACCTTGCCTGTTGGGAATTGCAAGATTGCAGCCTACTGAGGAGCTGAATGGTTCTCAACGTTAGTTGCCTTCTGAACAGCCAGAACAACCTCCTGTCTTGCCCGCCGCGATCCGCCACCGCCGCACATACTGGCTGACGCTGGCGGGCTCGCCCATCGCCAGGCGCTCGGCGAGCCAGCCGTTGGAGACTGAGGTCGTCGTCTTCATGGCGGCGGCGAGGCGCACTTTTTCGGGGGCGGATTTCTGGGTGGGCAGCGCGGTGAGGTTTACGCGCTGTAGTTTGGCCTGTGCGCACAGGGCTTCATCCCACGTCTCCTCGCGAATTTGGCGGCGGGCTTCTGGGCCGCCGCCGAGGAGTTCGAGTCGCTCCGTGGAGTCGGCGGCGCGCGTGAGTTGTTTTTTTCAGGCCCGCCTTGAGGTCCTCCGTGCCGACGGCCCAGCCGCGACTCAAGCGTCTGAATTTTTCTTCGCACCTTTTCGTGTCCTCCACCGCGAGCAAGTCGAGATAGGCGAGGTAGCTCTGCCACCCGGGCTTCGTGTCGGCCAGCCCGCCGCTCTCCGCCAGCACCGTCTCCAATATGAGGCACGCCGACCGCCCGCGTTGCGCGAACCACCACAGGCTGCTCCAGCTAAACTCCGCCAGCCGCGCCGCGCCCACCACGCGCGCCCGCACTGGGTTGAGGTGGAGGTAGTGCGCGACCTGCGCGAGCGCGTGGCCGGGCTCGACGTGCAGGGCCTTGTAGCGGCCCTGAAACGGCCGGCCTGTCTCGCCACGAAACCGATTGAACCGCATCGCCCATGTCCCCTGCAGCCACTTCATGCCCGCGCTCAGGTTCGGCTCCGGCGTCTCCACCGCGAGGTGAAAATGATTCCGCATGATGACAAATGCGTGCAGCCGCCACCCGAACGCACCGCACGCCTCGAACAAACATTGCTCAAACGACTCCGCCGCGCCCTTCGGCTCGAACAGGTTTCGTATCCATCGATCCTGACCCCATCGGACCCCATCCCATCGCCCCCCCATCGGACCCCATCGGTTGGTTCCATCAATTTGGTTCGCCATGTTAGTCTGGAGGCCCAAAAAGAATTCAAATTATGAAAGGGAAACGCCACACGAAAGAGGAAAAGATCCGCATTCTGCGGGAGGCTGAGGCGAGATCCTTCGGACGCGGGGTTGCTCGCGATTGCACCGAACCAAAGGGGCTAACGCCTGACAAAAGGCGATGACGTTGAAATCTGATAAGTCGGAGTCGGTAGCGGAGTCGCGCCGCGTGGTGCGGTTCGAGTTGGCGCCCAAAACAATGATTGTCGTCGGGCTCGTTGTCTTGGCGGTGTGGCTGCTCGTGCGGCTCGTGCCGGTGCTGTTGGTGCTCGTGGCGGCGCTGATGATCGTGGGCGCGTTAAATCCGCTGGTCGCCGGGCTCGAACGACACAAGTTCTCGCGGCGCGGCGCGATTGGTGTCGTGTTCGCGGTGGCCATCGCACTGACGACGCTCGGAATTTTTCTGACCGTCCCCTCGCTGATCGTGCAACTGCGGACCCTCGGGGAACACGAGCCAGAGATTCGCGGCCGCCTGGTTGAATTTTTGCAACGCTCGCCGATGACCCAGACGCTGGCAGAAGGACTGCGCGACGTGCACTACGGCGAACTCCTGAAGGAATCGCAGGCGACACTGCTGGCGGCTTCCGTCCATGCGTTTGAGATCGTGGCGTATGGAGTAGCGGCAGTTTTTCTTGCTCTCTATATCATGCTGGACCGCGACCGGCTGCGCGGTGCGTTGTTTACCCTCGTGCCGCGTGCGCACCACATCCGATTTTCAAGGGTGCTGCTGAATCTCGAGACGATCGTAGGCGGCTACATTCGCGGGCAGGTGATCACCTGCGTTCTGATTGGCGTTTTCATCTTCGGATTGCTTCTGGTCTGTCACGTTCCAAACGCCCTGGCGCTCGCCGTCGTGGGTGGAGTATTGGACGTGCTGCCCTACATCGGGGCGCTGCTCACGATCGTGCCCGTGGTGGCGGCGACGTATGCGGTCGGACCGGGTTTAGCGGTGACGGTGTTGGTGCTGCTCGTGGTATATGAGGAATTTGAGAGCCGGGTGCTGGTGCCGCTGATCTATGGCCGGGCGTTACGGTTGCCGGCATCCGCGGTGTTTTTTTCGCTTCTGGCTGGTGGCGCGCTGGCCGGGATCGCGGGAGCATTGCTGGCGCTTCCGCTCGCTTCGGCGGTGCTGATGCTGCTCGATGAACTGCGCGTCGATCTCCCGGGCGAAACGGAGCAACCCGAAGACACCATCGCACGCCAAAAAGATGAACTGGAGAAACGGGAATACGAGCAGCGGACGAACGCCGCGCCGGTCGCCGAGGCGTCCGCCATCGCCGTCGAGATTGCGCGTGAACGGAAGACGGAGGAAGAAGGAGCGGAAGAAACCCGTTGAGGATGCTAGTGTAGTGTCCCGTAAATAGGTCGGCATAAGCACCGGGACAGGACGGGCAGGGTTTCAGGCTTGAGCGCGACGCTTGATCGCGGCTGATGACCGGCGTGTGGGTTGCGTGGAGCCCGGCTCGATCTGTTCGAGCCGT
>JANXSC010000119.1 GCA_025352845.1 Opitutaceae bacterium | reverse complement strand
CCCAATCCGCGCAAGCGCGCTGACCTACGCGAACCAAAGTCAGTGCGATTGGCATTTTGCCAACACGCCCTCGCAAGGAAAGGCTGATTACAATCGCCCCACAAGCCTCACACCAAGCCGAGTTGTTTGAGCACTTCCGGCGGCGGGCCCTCGAATTTTTCCATCGCGACATTCCCGACGTAGCCGATGTCCTTCATGCCCTCGGGCGTCGAGTAGTAGCCACCGGACGTGAGGTCGCGGAAACGATGGAAGAATTGTGCCGCCCGCCGGAATTCCGGCTTCGCGTTGGGCGCATAGCAGATGTCATCGCAGATCGCGGTTTTTTGGCGGGCGACGAGATTGACGAAATCGTTTTGGAAACGCTTCAGTGCCTCGGCATCGAGCCACGCGAGGCCCTCGGTGATGACGCGATTGTCCGCCTTGTGATCCGGATAGGGCGCGCTGATCCATTCGTCGATGAAGTCCTGCACGCGCACTGACGATGCGCTCGGACCTTTCGCGTCGGCTGGAATGATCACATCGCACAACGCGGCGGTCGTCGCGCGCTGCGGCGCGGTGAACGTCAACGGCCAGACATCGCCCGGCTTGTAGCTCTTGGTGAGATCGGGATCGCTGCCGTAGCCAATTGCAGGTTTGGCGGCGGTCGCGCCAAACATGTGACGCTCGAGCAGCGACGCGGAAGCGGCGGCCGCCATCATCCACTTGATCGCCTCGCGGCGTTCCATGGGTGGCGGGATCGGGGAAGATTCGGGGGCGTTCATGTCAGAGATTTCCCTTCTTGAGTTCGGCGAGGAGATAGTCGCTCGCACGCCACGCGAGGGCCATAATCGTGAGCGTGGGATTCTTGTCGGCGTTGGAGCAGAACGGACCGCCGTCGTTGATGAAAAGATTTTTCACGTCCCACGTCTGGCACCATTGGTTGGTCACGGATTTTTTCGCGTCGGCGCCCATGATGGTGCCTCCAACCTCGTGGATGATTTTTCCGCCGGGCTCGATGGCCTGCGCGCCGTCGGCGGCGGGCTTCGCGCGAACCTTGCCGCCCATCGCCTCGATGATCTGGGCAAAGGTTTCCTGCATATGCTTCGCCTGCCGGGTCTCGTGGTCGGACCATTTCCAATGGAAGCGCAGCACGGGAATGCCCCACTTGTCCTTCACCAACGGATCGAGTTCGCAGAAGGTGTCGTTGTTCGGGATCATCTCGCCGCGGCCGGCGAAACCCATGAACGAGCCATAGTAGCGGCGGGCGTCTTCCTTGAACTGCCGGCCATAGCTGCCGTTCGTCATCGCCTCGATGCCGCTGGTGACACCAAGGCCGGGCATCTGCCGGCCGCTGCCAAACTCGATGTGATAGCCGCGTGCGAAGCCGAGTTTGCCGGCGAGCTGTTCCTTGTAGAGCCACCACGGCACATAGGCGTGGCCGCCGCCGGCACCATCCTCGTTGTGCAACGGCAGATTTTCCAGCGCCGGGATCTGACCGCCGAGCGAAGCACCGACGGTGTCCATGATGTATTTTCCGACGAGGCCGCTGGAGTTCGCGAGACCGTTGGGAAAACGCGCCGACTTTGAATTGAGCATGATCCGCACGGACTCTGCGGAACTGGCGGCGAGCACGACGACGCGGCCTTTCACGGCGTGTTCCTTGCCCGTGGTTTTGTCGAAATAAATTACGCCCGTGGCCTTGCCATTGGCGTCCGTCGTGACCTCGCGCGCCATCGCATTCGACACGATATCGAGATCGCCCGAAGCGAGCGCAGGCGGCAGATGGACGGTCGTCGACTGATAGTTCGCCTTAATCGAACAACCGCGCCCGCAAGGCGTGGCCCAGAAACACGCCTGCCGCTGGCGCATCGACTCGGCGAGAAGGCGCTGCGCCTTGGGATTGTTGGGATGGATTTTCTGCGGCAAAACATCGGCGGCCTGTTTCCTGGTCAGCACCGCGCGGTGGATAGGAATCACGGGCACGCCGAGTTTCTTGGCGCGAGCACCGGCGAACTGTTCCCCGGCCCGCAATGCCGGCGGCGGTTGCAGGCAGCCCGCGGGCGAGTCGGGCGTGTTTTCGAGCCCGTGATTGTCGCCGTAAATGCCGACGAGCATCTCGACCTTATCGTAGTAAGGTGCGACATCCTCGTAGTTCATCGGCCAGTCGAAGCCGAGGCCGTCACGACTGTGCGGCTTGAAATCGTAGGGCCCGTTGCGCAGCGAGATGCGGCCCCAGTGATTCGTGCGGCCACCGAGCATGCGCGGGCGCCACCACCAAAATTTCCGCGCTGGGTCCGACGACGCACTGGTGTAGGGCTCGCCGGGCACTTCCCAGCCACCATCAACCGTCGCATCATGGAAACCGAAAAACTGTTTGTCCGGCGTGCCTGCTCCGCGCAGCGGCGCATCGGCGTTGGTCTGAAACATCGGCGTCTCCTTCACCGGATCATAGCTGCGGCCGGCCTCCAGCATGAGCACCGTGGCGCCCTCCATCACGCAGGTGTAGGCGGTCTGGCCACCGGCGGCGCCGGAACCGACGACAATGACATCGTAACTGGGCTTGGTCTGGCTCGAAAGAATCTGGGGCATAGGGAACGGGACGGGATTGCACGCGATTCTCACGAGCGTGCGGCGCGAAAAGCAACCCGACTTTTGATCTCAGAGAATACTTTTCAAAACCGCCGCCACAAAAGCCTCGCGCGCCTCCATGTGCGGATTGTGTCCGCTGCTCGCGAGCGTGGTGATTTCGGCGGAGGGAAAATGAGCCTGAATCGCGCGATGGTCAGCGGCCTCGACGTAGTTGGATTTTCCACCGGCAATGATCCGGACCGGACCGGGATATCGATCGCTGTCGCGCAGCGGATTTTTTTCCAGCTCGGGGAGCGCGGCGGTGAGCGCGGGAAGATTGATTTGCCAGCGCCACGTGCCATCGGGTGCGGACTCAAGGTTGGTCACGAGAAATTTTCGCATAGGCCAACTCGGCACCCTCGCCTCAAACCGCAGTTCCGCCTCGGCGCGGGATTTCAGGTCGGCGAGGTTCAGCTCGTTCATCGCGGCGAAACTCGCCCGGTGCGCCGGCCAGAAGTAATCGCGCGGTGCGATATCAACCACGATGAGCCTCTCCACTCGTTCCGGCCGGCGGCACGCGAGCAGCATCGCAGTTTTCCCTCCCATGCTGTGCCCGAGCAGCGTCACACTTGAGAGCGACTGCTGATCGAGCCACTCAAGCACATCATCCATCATCTGCTCGTAGCTCATCGTCTCGGCCTGCGGCGACTTGCCGTGATTCCGCAGATCGAGGGCGAACACATGAAAGTGCGCCGCAAGATCGGCCCCCGCGGTCTGCCAGTTGCGCGAGGAGCCGAGCATGCCATGGAGGAGGACGAGCGGCGGTTTGCCCACGCCGCCGAGGTCGCGATGGAAGAGGGTCACGGCCTGAGTAGCGGGTAGCGAGTA
>JANXSC010000108.1 GCA_025352845.1 Opitutaceae bacterium | reverse complement strand
CCGACACGCTCGCGCAGCTCCCGGCGCTGCGCTACATCGGCGTGACCGCCACGGGGCACAACGTCGTCGATTCCGCCGCGGCCCGCGCGCGCGGCATTCCGGTCTGCAACGTCCCCACCTACGGCACGCGCTCCGTCGCGCAGCACACGCTCGCGCTCATCCTCGAATTTTCGAACCGCGCCGGCCACCACTCGCGCACCGTCGCCGAGGGCCGCTGGCCTCGCAGCGCCGACTGGTGCTACTGGGATCACCCGCTCACGGAACTCGACGGGCTCACGCTCGGCATCGTCGGCTGGGGCCGCATCGGCCGCGCGACGGCGGAACTCGGCCGCGCCTTCGGCCTGAAAATCATCGCGCACTCACGCGGCGAAACTCCGGGCGCGGAACGCGTCGCGCTCGACGAACTTTTCCGGCGCACCGACATCGTCTCGCTCCACTGCCCGCTCACGCCCGAGACGCAGGGACTCGTCAACGCCGCGCGCCTCGCGCTGATGAAACCCACCGCGCTCCTCGTGAACACGAGCCGGGGCCCGCTCATCGTCGACGCCGATCTCGCCGCCGCGCTGAATTCGGGGCGCCTCGCCGGCGCCGCGCTCGACGTGCTCTCCGCCGAGCCACCGCCCGCCGATCATCCGCTGCTCACCGCGAAAAACTGCCTCATCACCCCGCACAACGCCTGGGCCACCCGCGCCGCCCGCGCCCGACTGCTCGACACCGCCGTCGCCAACGTGCGCGCGTTTCTCGACGGAAAGCCGCAGCATGTGGTAAATTGAGGTGCTGGGCCCTATGTAGGCCCGGCCACTGGTCGGGTTCATCAACCGGCCAACGGCCCGTTCTAGAACAAACCTCGAAAATTCGCCTCTAAACGGCAGCGAGCACCTCGGGATGCCGCCGGGCGATGTCGAGGAGCCGAAGCGCCGCACCCGTCGGTTGCCGCCGGCCGCGCTCCCAACTCGCCGCCGTCACTGTCGGGATGTTCATCAGAGCGGCAAACACCGGCTGACTCACGTTGAGCTGCTTCCGAATCGCGCGCACTTGCGCCGGGCTCAACGGCTTCACGCGCGGCGGCAACGGCACGGTCTTGGTGCGCAGGGTGAGCTTGCGCCCACCCTTCAAGTGCTCGGCAAACGACTCCGCGCTGCCCACGAGATCGTCGGCGTTAAATTCGATGGCTTTGGTTTTCATGTCTGAATTCTCGCTTGATGGTTTCGACCGCACCCTGCAACCGGCGCTCTTGCTCGGGCGTCAGGTTTTCGGATTTGGCCTTGGTGTAGATGTAGAAGAAAATGACCGTGTGCTGCTGCGGCAGATGGAGGTAGATGACCCGGGCCCCGCCCTGCCGGCCCTTGCCCTGAATCGCCATGCGCACTTTGCGCAGGCCGTGGAGCCGGGGGATGAGGTCGCCTTTTTCCGGGTTCTTTAGAAGGTCGTTTTGGAGTCGGTTGAGATACGAGTCATCGGCTATCTCCGCCACCAAGCGGGTGAACAGCGGCAGCTCGATGAAGGTCAGTTTCATGCGACCCCTTACTAAGTAAGGGGTCGCATGAAGACGTCAAATCAACTTTCAAGACGCAACGGCAGATTTCGGTCCCACTCCTCACAAGTCAGCGGCTTCAATCAACTCGACTCCGATTCGCTAGCGCATCTTGCTGCCAACATTCGGCAGACAACCCTCCCGCGAGTCCTCGGCATGTCGCACCCAAAAATTCCGCCTCTCGAAACAAGCAAACCTTTACCTTGCCTTCGTCTGAGCAAAGCCGCGGTGAAACGTGTTAAGGGCGAGTAACACTGTTGGGCGAAACCATGAAATCTAAGATCGCTGTTTTCCTCGCCGGTGCCACGACCGGAACGATACTGGCTGTCGCCGTTCTTTTCCTTTCGCGTCATGCGCCGCCTGTGCGTTCGCCAATTCCGACGTGGAATCAGCAGGACGTGGTAGGAAAAGGTTTCGCGGAGTTCAGGAAGGGTAGCCCCATCCTTGCGCGTTGGGACATCGGTCAGATTGCAGAAGAATGCTTGTCGGATTTTCGTTCGATGTCTGCAGGTCAGGCGCGCCTCGGTCTCGTTTACGACGCGAAGGACGGCAGACACTTGGTGTTCATGTTCAGCGCCGATCGCGACCAGAGGGGGCGTTCAGTGGACGATCGGGTCATAGCATACGTCTACGATGAGCAGACGAAGAAGCTTGTCGGCAAGTTTTGGGTTCCGATGAGCTGACGCTGTGCGTGAAAAAGCCCAACAACTAGAAATGAGCAGCGTAGTTGAGGACTCGCTCGCCTGAGCCAACGTCGGGGCTGCACCCCGACGCGGCTCCTCGGTGACGGCAAAAGATGAAATCCGTGTTCTGGCTTGTCGGTGATGCAATCGGTGGCCGGGCTGGCCCACATTTGGAGCCTTGGTCGCTCAGTGAGCTCCGCGTCGGTGGCTTCGATGCGGTAATCAATTTATCGGAGCACCCATCTGATGTTGCAGCATTCGAAGCGGCCGGAATGGAGGTGAGTTGGGTGCCACTGCCGACCGACGTTCCGCCGACGAAGGAATCGGAAGAGAAATGCGTTGAAGCCTTGCCGCGGGCCTTCGCCTTTTTGTCCGGGCAGGTTTCGAGGGGTCGGCGTGTCCTCGTGCATTGCTACGCCGGCAAAGATCGCACGGGCATGCTGCTCGCGGTTTTTGTCGCGAAGAAAGAAGGCCTTTCTGCTTCGGAGGCGATTCGGCGCGTTCGTGAAGTTAGGCCACTGGCGATCACAGCGCCCGGCTGGGAATCTCTCGCGCTCGAAGTGATTCCCAAAGTGCTGGCGAAGCTGCCATGACAAAAAAGAGCCGAAGTCGCCAGCCCACGGCCGCTCACAGGCCGCGTTTCTTCGAGCGTCATCATTTCGACCCGGCGATTTGAACCAACTCCCGTAGCATCCCCTCACCGCACGGCTCGCGCCGGGTCGCATCGTGGCGGTGACGTTGGGCAAAATCCCCCTCGCCTTTGGGAACCCTCGGATTACGTTTTTTGCATGACGCGCGTTCAAGAGATTCGGCAGCGAGCCAGTGCTTTGTCCACTAGTGAGAAAGCCGCATTGGCCGCGGATTTGCTTGAGGGCTTGACACCGATCCTCGACGATGAAGACGAGGGCGTGGCAGAAGCGCGTCGGCGCGATGAGGAGATGGAGCGCGATCCGAATGCATCCATTACGTGGGACCAGCTTCGGCGCGGCCTCGGAAGGTGAAGCTTCATTTTCACCGGGCGGTCCAGTCCGACCTCAGGCTCGCTTTGGAATACTTCGACCAAGAAGGTGGCAGCAAACTTGGTGACAGCTTCTTCGCGGAAGTTCAGGCGGTCAGGGGACGCATCGCAGCCAACCCGACCCGATTTGGATTTTTCCGGGACGACATTCGCCGCGCCCGGCTCCGCGTGTTTCGCTACCATTTCCTTTTCCGGATGGTGCGTGATGAAGTCCGCGTTCTTGTGCTACGTCACAATCGCCGGCATCCCGAATTTGGAATATCGCGCCGCTGAAGGCCCAACCAGTAGGAATGAGCAGGCCTAGCCGAGGGGCGATGAAACCCTCAAGTTACGCCTTATGAACCCGACCAATCATTCTCAGAATCTGACCATCGGACGGATCTCGAGAATTCTCCACCTCCCGTAGCATCTCACCGCACCGCCCGCCACACCGCCAAGCATCCGTCGATCAACGCCGGCAGATCGGCGAGTGCGATCATGTTGGGGCCGTCGCTGATCGCGTTGGCCGGGTCGGGATGGGTTTCGATGAAGAGGCCCTCGGCCCCGGCGGCGAGTGCAGCCTTGGCGAGCGGCGCCACAAATTCACGCTGGCCGCTGCTCTTGCCGCCGCCGGCGCCGGGGAGCTGCACCGCATGCGTCGCATCGAACACCGTCGGAAATCCATTCTGCCGCATGATCGCGAAGGAACGCATGTCCACGACGAGATTCTGATAACCGAAGGTCGTGCCACGCTCCGTCTGCCAGATTTCACGCGCGCGGCCCTCGCGGAGCTTGCCGGTCACATGCACCATTTCCTGAGGGGAAAGGAACTGGCCTTTCTTCACATTCACGATCCGGCCCGTCGCCGCCGCGGCGAGCAACAGGTCCGTCTGCCGGCAGAGGAAGGCCGGAATCTGCACGACATCGCACACCGCGGCGACGGCCTCGACCTGCGCAATCTCGTGCACGTCGGTGAGGACGGGGAAACCGTAGTCGCGCTTCACCATCGCGAGGAGCGCGAGGCCGGAATCGATGCCCGTGCCACGCGCGCCGGCGAGCGAAGTGCGGTTGGCTTTATCGAACGAGCCCTTGAAAACGAGGTTCAGCTCCGGCCGCGTGCGCTGCAATTCGACGAGTGTCTCCGCGACGGCGCGGCAAACGCGCTCGTTTTCGAGCGAGCACGGCCCGGCGATGAGGAGGAGTTTCTGCGGGTCGAAGAGCATGGGCTACGAAACCCGGAACAAATAAATTCTGAAACCAGAAAACCAAGAAATGATTCCTGGTTTCATGGCTTTTGAATTCGCCGTTTTTTCTTCACCGGTTTCCCGCCCTTGCGTTTCGCTTTCAACGCCGCCGCGATGAACGCCGCGAAGAGCGGGTGCGCCTTGTTCGGCTTGGATTGAAACTCCGGGTGCGCCTGCGTGCCGAGGAACCACGGGTGGTCCTTCAGCTCGACTACTTCGACGAGGTTGCGCGTCGGGTTCACGCCGCTGACCCTCAAGCCCGCGCGCTGGAGCTGGCCGACGTAGGCGTTGTTCACCTCGTAGCGGTGGCGGTGGCGCTCATGCACCAAGTCGGCGCCGTAGGCCTTGTGCGCGAGCGAGCCGGGCGTCAGCACGCAGTCGTAGCTGCCCAGCCGCATCGTCGCGCCCTTGTCGTGAATCTGCTTCTGCTCCTCCATCATGTTAATGACGGGATGCGCGGGCTGCGGATCGAACTCGGTGCTGTTCGCGCCCGCGAGCTTGAGCACGTTGCGCGCAAATTCGATCACCGCGATCTGAAGGCCGAGGCACAGGCCGAAATACGGCACCTTGTTTTCGCGCGCGAATTTCGCCGCGGCGATTTTTCCCTCCGTGCCGCGATCGCCGAAACCACCGGGGACGAGGATGCCGTCGAGGCCCTTGAGCAGCGCGAGGCCGCCCTTCTTCTCGACATCCTCGGCATCGATGCGGCGGATGTTCACCTTGCAATGATTCGCGATGCCCGCGTGGGTGATCGATTCGTAGACGGATTTGTAGGCGTCCTGAAGTTCGATGTATTTGCCGACGACGCCGATCGTGACCTCGTGCTTGGGATTGAGGATGCGGGCGACGATGTCCTCCCAGATATTTTTCGCCGATGGCGGATTCGTGAGCCCGAGCAGATCGATCACGAGCTGGTCCATGCCCTCCTTCTGCAATGCGAGCGGCAGCTCGTAGATCGAGTGCTCGACATCGCGACACTCGATCACGGCCTTCGCGGGCACGTTGCAAAACATCGAGAGCTTGTCGCGCAGGTCGCGGTCGAGCGGGTGATCGGTGCGGCACACGAGCACATGCGGCTGGATGCCGATCTCGCGGAGCTTGGCGACCGATTGCTGCGTGGGCTTCGTCTTGAGTTCGCCCGCGGCCTTGAGAAACGGCACGAGCGTCACGTGGATGAACACCGCGTCGTTGCGCCCCACCTCGAGCGCAAACTGCCGCATCGCCTCGAGAAACGGCAGGCCCTCGATGTCACCGGTCGTGCCGCCAATTTCGGTGATGAGCACATCGGCACCCTTCCCGCCGGCGTAGATGCGCTCCTTGATTTCGTTCGTCACGTGCGGGATCACCTGCACGGTTTTGCCGAGATAGTCGCCGCGCCGCTCTTTCTGGATCACGGCCTCGTAAACCTGACCGGACGAGAGACTGTTGAGCTTCGAGAGTTTCCCGCTCGTGAACCGCTCGTAGTGCCCGAGATCGAGGTCGGTCTCCGCGCCATCCTCCAGCACGTAGACCTCGCCGTGCTGGAACGGACTCATCGTGCCCGGATCGACATTGAGGTAGGGATCGAATTTCTGGATGCGGACGACGAGCCCGCGCATCTCCAGCAACGCCCCCAAAGATGCGGCCGTGAGACCCTTGCCCAACGACGAAACGACCCCACCCGTGACGAAAATGTATTTCACGGGAGAACAGGCTGACGGCCCGCCTGCAACCCGCGCAAGGAAAAGTTCAGTTTAGTTTTTCCCACGGGCGCAAATCAGTTTTTGTGCGCCTGCGTTCCCACTCGCGTAGCGAGGCTTGACCGTAGCCGTGGGCTTTCAGCCCACGGAATTTGTCTGGCGGTATTTTGCGTCGCGGAGCGACGCATGAGGGTAATGGCAGACTTCAAGCGTCGCTCCGCGACGCAGCCTGTTTTGGCACCACGGTTCCGTGGGCTGAAGCCCACGGCTAATATCACTACGTCGCTCCGCGACGGCTCACAACCTGATTTGCGCCCCTTTCCTCACCCGGCGGGCTCACCTCACCAACAGCCACAGCGCCCAGCCGACCCCGCCGAACAGCACGACGAAAAACAACAGCCACAGCGCGACCTTCAGCAGCTTCATCGCGATCCAGACGACGAGCGCGGCCACGAGCGTGCCGACCAGAACGACGAGCCATTGGGGATACTGACTCAAATCAACATCCCACGTTTTCTGAAACATCACTTCGGCCAGCAGCACGCCGCCACGAAGCCGCGCGCACAGATCGACTCCAAGAAAAATCGTTTGCGCCGCGCCGTGGTGCCCGCCCTGCTTCCGCGGTGCATTCCAAACCTCAGCTTCTCGCCTGGCTTACCTGTGACGGTGTTCACATCGATCCCGGCTCGGGCAAGCACACGATTCTCGGCATTTTTTCCAATATCCAGGCGCGGCAGTTTCCCGTCACGCACCCGTTCATGATTTGGTTTCTGACCATTTCCGACTGCGCGCCGGGTCAGCACAAACTGAAGATCGCGATGGGCCTCGACGCCACCAACCCGCAGCCGCTGCTCGAGCGGCCGTTTGAGTCGCAGAGCCCGTTGCACCGCATCAATCTTATCAACGAAATCCGCAACCTCAGCTTCCCGCAGCCCGGCGAATACTCGCTCATCATCGAAATCGACGACGAACCGATCCTCGCGACGAGCATGACGGTATCGGGTTAAACATCTTCGCGATTCTCCCATGCCCGCTTTCGATCTCATCGGCGTCGGTTCGCCCATCATGGATTTGCTCGCCCGGGTGCCGGACGAGTTCCTGAAAAAAAATATCACCGGCGAAAAGGGCGGCATGGTCCTGGTCGACGATCCCGAGATCGAGCGCATCGCCGCCCTCCTCGATCACGCGCCGGCGCACGCCACCGGCGGCTCCGCGGCCAACACCACCTACAACGCCGCGCGGCTCGGCCTGCGCACCACCTTCCTCGGGAAACTCGGCAACGACGCGATCGCGCGCATCTATCGCGAGGCCTTCGAGCGCGCGGGCGTCGATGGCTCGCGCTTCAAGTCCGCCGCGCAGCCCAACGCCCGCAGCATGATCATGGTCACGCCCGATGCGCAGCGGACGATGCGCACCTGCCTCGGGGCCGCGATGACGCTCGCGCCGGAGGAAATCTCGCCCGCGGATTTTGCCGGCTGCCAGCACGCGCACATCGAGGGCTACCTCGTGTTCAACCAGGCGCTCGCCGACAAGGTGCTCGCCAGCGCGCGCGCCGCCGGCTGCACCACGAGCCTCGACCTCGCGTCGTTCGAAGTCGTCAACGCCTCGCGCGACTGGCTCTTCGAGCACTTCCGCCGCGGCATCGACATCGTCTTCGCCAACGAGGACGAGATCCGCACGCTGTTTCAGGACACCACCTCCGGCTTCGCCACGCTCACGCAGCGGCTCGCCGGCCACGGCGTGCTCGCCGCGGTGAAAGTCGGCCAGGAAGGCGCCTGGATCGCGCACGGCCCGGCGCTCCACCGCATCGCGCCGGTGCCGGCGGCCAAAGTCGTCGATACCAACGGCGCCGGCGATGCGTGGGCCGCGGGTTTGCTCTTCGGCCATCTGCGCGGCTGGTCGCTGCCCGACGCGGGCACCCTGGCCTCGCTGCTCGGTTCCGAGACCGTCACGCACATGGGCCCGATCATCCCGCCGGAGCATTTCGCCAACCTGCACCCGCGGGCGATGGCGCTCGGCGCGAAAAAGTAGCGCGCGCGATTTCGGCCCGCTGACACAGCCAAGCGGGCGGATGGCAGCGGACTTCTTGCTGACTGCCGTCCCGTCTGGCGAAGAAACCGTTTGGCGATGTCCACCACGGGGCGATGCTGGATCCTCGGCCGGTTATTTTTACCTGAAGACCCAAGCGTCCCCGAATCTTCACGGCAAACAACTGTCCCCTTTTTCCGATCCTGACGAACAACCCTGCCCGCAAGTTTACCACCCACCACGTGAACCCGAAGAAACTCCTCCGCCTCCTACCCCGCATCGACGGCGCGGAGTTCAACTACATGCAACCCCTCAAGGCCATCGCCGCCCTCGGCGAGTGGGGCAAATATTTCAACTTCTCCGCGAGTGGTTCCATGCTCCACCTGCAGGGCGCCAACGGCGCCGACTTCAACCGCTTCATCCCGAAGAGCAGCAGCATGGGCCTCACCTTTAGCCGCCGGGCCGTCATCCTGATGGCGAAATACAACTACCGCGGCCGGCAGGGCAACTCCGCCAAACCGGCACCGCCCCCAACGCCTTCGAATACTACGACTCCCGCTACAACATCGATCTCAACGCCGAATACCGCTTCAGCAAACGCGTCACCGTCTTCGCCAACGCGCGCAACGTCCTCAACACGCCGCAGGACCTCGAGCGCTACAGCCCCGAGATCCCCGGCTACACGCTCACCTACAGCAGCGAGGAGTTCGGCGTGCAGCTCGCCGTCGCTGTGAAGGGCTCGTTCTGACGCCCGACCGGCCTGCAATCACCCGCATCCCCGCTTGTCACCGCGGGCCCCGCGGGTTTTAGTTTTCATCTGCTGCGCCGGAACGCCGCGAAACTCCTGTCCATGCAACACCACTATTTCCCCACCCCCGAGGCGACCAACACGCTCCCGACCGATGAGCTGCGCGCGCGCTTTCTCCTCGGCGGCCTCTTCCGCCCCGGCGAAATCACCGCCCACTACACCGACCTCGACCGCATGATCGTCGGGGCGGCGCTGCCGGACAACGAGCCGCTCACGCTCCCGGCATCCAAGGCCACGGGCACGGCGTTCTTCCTTGAGCGGCGCGAGATTGGGATTCTCAACCTCGGGGCCCCCGGTCTGGTGCGCGTCGGTGGCAAAGCCCACGACGTCGGGCACCTCGACTGCCTCTACATCGGCCCCGGCGAGAAAGACGTGCTGTTCATCAACGGCGGCGGGGGCCGCACCGAGTTTTTTTTCGTCAGCACCCCCGCGCTCGCCCCGCACCCGACCGCCCTCGTGCGCCACGCCGATCTCCGCACCGATCCGATCGGTGATCCGGCTTCTGCCAATCGCCGCCGGATCAACAAGCTGATCCACCCCGATGGCGTGAAGAGCAGCCAGCTCGTCATGGGCTTCACCGAGTTCGAGCCCGGCAGCGTCTGGAACACGATGCCGCCGCACACGCACAGCCGCCGCACCGAAATTTATCTCTACTTCGATCTCGGGAAACACGCTGTCGTCCACCTCATGGGCCAGCCGCAGGCCACGCGCCACCTCATCGTCCGCGACCGCGAGGCCGTGCTCTCGCCCGCGTGGTCGATCCACTGCGGCGTTGGCACCGGTGCCTACCGCTTCATCTGGGCGATGGGCGGCGACAACCAGACGTTCGCCGACATGGACCCCGCGCCGATCGCGACACTGCGCTAGCCTTCGGTTCGCGTAGGTCAGCTCGCTTGCGAGCGCGGATTGGGCGCGCGCAGGCGCGCTCGCCTACGAGGCGCAGCCCTTCGGTTCAGCCCTAACCGAAAAGCGCGAGTGGCTGCAGCGCATATTCCGGAAACACCGCGGCGACTGCCGCCGCCTCCGCGCCGTGGCGCTCCAGCACCGGCGCGAGCACGTCGCGATAATTGTTGAGCACCGGCAAATCACCATAGCCGCCGAGCACACCGCGACGTTCGAGCACGTCGGGATTCAGCCCGCGCCACGCGCCGTGCATTTTCCCACCGCGCACGCCGCTGCCGAGCACCAGCATCGCCGAGCCGCGGCCGTGGTCGGTGCCAAACGAGGAGTTCTCCTCCACCGTGCGGCCAAACTCCGTCATCACGACCACCGTCGTCGTCGCCATCCGCGCGCCAAGGTCGCGGCGCAACGCCTCCAGCCCGCCCGCGAGTCGCGCCGCCAGCGTGTCGATCTGCGACTGCTGAGCGAAATGCGAATCCCAGCCCGGCAGATCGATCGACGCGGCTTCGAGGCCCACGTCCGCCTTGATCAGCCGCGCGATCTGCGCGAGACCGCCGGCGAATTCGTCGCG
>JANXSC010000068.1 GCA_025352845.1 Opitutaceae bacterium | reverse complement strand
GAGGAAGAGCGCGAGCAGCGACTGGAGGAAGCGCGACGTGATGAAGCGGAGCATGAAGACGGCGGGGGGAAGAACGCGACAGGCGGAAGGGTCGAGGGCGAGCCAAACGATTCGCGCCTCAGTTTTCCAGATAGAGAAATTTGTAGGGATGGTTGTCGAGCAGCGTGGGGTGGAAATTTTTCACCTTGGGACTCAGCGCGTAGGGATGCGTGTAGTAGTAGATCGGGATGATGGGGCATTCGTCGACGAGGATGGCGTCCATCTGCTGGTAGATTTCGTAGCGCTCGGTTTCGTTTTTGGCCGCGAGCGCCTGCTGGAAGAGGCGGTCGTAGTCGGCGTTGGACCAGTTGGTGTCGTTGTTGCCGTTGCCGGTGACCCAGATTTCGAGGAAGACGTGCGGGTCCACGTAGTCGGCGATCCAGCCGCCGCGCTCGAGCGTGAAGTTGGTCGTGTGCTGCGAATCGAGGTAAACTTTCCACTCCTGATTGAGGAGGGAGATGTTGGCGCCGAGGTTGCGCTTCCACATCTGCTGGATCGCCTCGGCGATGGCGCGGTGGTTTTCCGAGGTGTTGTAGAGGAGCTCGATCGTCGGCAGGCCCTTGCCGTCGGGGAAACCGGCTTCCGCGAGCAGGCGTTTCGCATCGGCGATCGTGCCGGAGATTTTGGCGCGCGGCGTGTAGCCGGCGGTGCCGGGATAACTCACCGCGTAAGCGGGCTGCTGGCCGCCGCGCGTGACCTTGGAGACAATCGACTCGCGATCGATCGTGAGGGCGAGCGCCTTGCGGACGCGTTTGTCGTTGAGCGGCGCGCGGGCGACATTGCAGCGATAGAAATAAACGCCGAGATAGGGATCGATGCGGAGCGATTCGGGAAAGTCTTTGCGGTAGACGTCGATTTTGGCGTTGGGGAGCTCGTTGGTCTTGTGGAGCTGGCCGGTGCGGAACATCCGCTCCTCGGTCGAGATGTCCTCGGTCGGGTAGAAGTGAATCTCGTCGAGCTTCACCGTCGCGGCGTCCCAATAGTGCGGGTTGCGCTTGACGACGATTTTTTGGTTGGGCAGCCACTCCTTGAGCATGAACGGTCCGCTGCCCACGTGATTGCCGAGGCGCGTCCACGGCGTGCGTTTCTGGCCGAGCGGGCCGAATTTCGCGATGACCTTCACCGGCACGGGTGTCCAAGCGTAGTGGCTCGCGATGATTTTCATCAGGTAGGGCGCGGGGTTTTTGAGCGTGACGTGGAGGGTCTGCGGATCGGGGGCCTTGAAGCCGACCTGCGTGAAATCGGTGAGCTTGCGGTCGTAGTATTCCTTCGCGCCGACGACGTAGTCGTAGATGAGGTAGGCGTATTCCGAGGCGAACTCGGGTGTGAGCATCCGTTGGTAGGACTGCACAAAATCCTCGGACGTGATCGGCGAGCCATCGGACCACTTGGCGTTTTTGCGCAGGTGAAACGTGTAGGTCTTCCCGTCAGCGGAGATGTCCCACGACTCCGCGATGCCGGGCACAGGGTGCAAATCCTTCGGATCCTCGGAGGCGAGTCCCTCGAAGAGCGCCATCATCAGCTTGTGCTCCGGCACGCCGGTGATGGCCTGCGGGTCGAGGTCCTGGGGCTCGGCGCCGTTGCCGACGTGCCAGATTTGCGGGGTGGGGGCTTTCGTGCCGTTCGCTACGGCCGAAGAGTTCGGGGACGCGCTGGAGGTTGCGGGGGATTTCGATTTGCCGCAGCCGCTCGCGAAGCAGGTAACGACGAGGAGCAGCGGGAGCAGAGGGGGGCAGTTCAGCATTGGCACGAGGGAACGCCACGCGTGGCGTTGTGCAAGCACGGGTGTGAATGAAGCGCGCCAGCGAGACACGGCGCGCGACCTCCGCTCAGGAAAAGGTCGCCATGCCGCGGCGAGGGCGTCGTTGTGCGCAGGTATTACGACCGATGCCGATCTCCCGCTGTGCACGAGCTGCGGTTGTTGCTGTCACCTCGTGGTGGAGCTGCGTGAGGGTGATCGGGTGCCGGAGGCGATGGTCGTGGAGCATGGCGGCGTGCGCTGCATGGAACAGCGGGGAAACGGCGCGTGCGTGGCGCTCGATGCGGTGACGAAACTGTGCTCGATCTACGCCGAGCGGCCGCAGACGTGCCGGGATTTTGACCGGGGTGGCACGCTGTGCCGACGGATCTTGGGCGCTTGAGCGGCCCGCGAGCGCGAGGAAATGGCGCGAGCTATTTCTTCGCGGCCTTCAACATCGCGTCGCGCTTCGCCTTGAACTCGTTGCCGGGTTTCCACTCGGGCCATTTGTCGCCGTCTGCGATTGTGGCGCCGAGTTCGATAAGGAACTTCACGTCTTCCAGCGCGCCGGAGAAATCCCAGTTGGGTTTCATCTCGTCGGAGACCTTGTGGTAGTCGTTCGCCGTGTAATCGTCGTCGAGTTTGGCGCCATAGCCGGCGGGTTTGCCGATGATGTCTTTGCCAAACTTGCTGTAGAAGGCCGGCACGCCCTGCTTAGCGAACTCGAAGTGATCGGAGCGGTAGAAGTAGCCTTTCTCGGGCATCGTGTCGGGGACGATCACGCGGTTGGAGCGCGCGAGGATAGTGGCGGCGAGGTCGTCGATGGTGGAGTTGCCATGGCCGATGATCTCGAGATCGCGCGAGGGGCCGAAGACTTGGATGCGGTCCATGTTGAGATTCGCGAGCGTGCGGGTGAGCGGGTAGAGCGGGTGCTCGGCGTAATATTTCGCGCCGAGCAGGCCGCGCTCCTCGCCGGTCACGGCGAGAAACAACACGCTGCGCCGCGGCGCGGGCTTGCGCGCAGCGAGACCCGCGGCGATTTCAACAAGCGCGGCGGTGCCGGTGGCGTTGTCGAACGCACCGTTGAAAATCTGGTCGCCCTTGAGCTTCGCATCGCGGCCGAGGTGATCCCAGTGCGCGGTGTAGATGACGTGTTCGCTGCGGTGCGCGGCGTCGGCGCCATCGAGGCGGGCGATGACGTTGCGCGACGTGATGTCGCGGAGTTTGTTTTCCACGACGTAGCTGGCGCGCGTGGCGAGCGTGACGGGGCGGAAGGCGCGGTCGTTGGCGGCGGCCTTCAGCTTGTCGTAGTCCTGCCCGGCGGCGGCGAAAAGTTTCCGCGCAAAATCCGCCGTGAACCAGGCCTGCACGCCGACGGGTTTCTCCGCGCCGGCCGCCGTGCGCAGATCGAATTCCTCCTGCGCCCAGCGGCTGCCGAGCACGGCGAAGGGATAGCCGGCTGGGCCGGTCTCGTGGACGATGATGCACGCCGCCGCGCCAACGCGCGCGGCCTGCTCATACTTGTAATCCCAGCGGCCGTAGTAGGTCATCGCCTTGCCCTTGAACACGGCGGGATCGAGCTGGCCGGGATTTTTCGGGTCTTGCTGCGGCGGATCGTTGACGAGCACGACGATGGTTTTGCCGCGCACATCGACGCCCTTGAAATCGTCCCACCGGTATTCCGGCGCCACGACGCCGTAGCCGCAGAACACGACCACGGTGTTTTTGAACTCCAGCTTCGGCTCCGCCCGCCGCGTGCGCGCCACCCACTCCGTGATCGGCTGCGGCGTGACCGTCGTGCCGCCGGCGACAAACGTCGTCTCCATCGTGGTCGTGATGCCGACCATCGGCACGGACTGGATGAACGTGCCGTCGGGGTTGCCAGGCTTGAGACCGAGCGCGCGAAACTCGCGCTCGAGGTAGGCGACGGTTTTGTCCTCGCCCGGCGAGCCGGGCGCGCGGCCCTCAAACTCGTCCGACGAAAGAACTTTGGTCCGCGTTAGAATGCTTGCGGCGGAGATGGCGGGTTCGGCGGCGGCGAGCGTGGAGAGGGACACGGCGGCGAGAAGGAGCGTGGGGAATAATCGCATGGGAGGAGCGTTGGTGCTCGCGTGAAAATGGCAATCGCGGGAGCGAACAATACCGGCGAGACCTGCTGCCGCCGGTGCCTTGGCGTAGCGCGGTGCTTCAGCCCGCGCCTGGGAACTTCCGAGCGCGGGCTGAAGCTCCGCGCCACCTCGGCCGCCCGACTACTGTCTCTCCAGATAAACCTGATGATAGCACCGCGACCACAGTCCGTCTTCCTGCCAGCCGCGGACGCGGGGGGACATGAGCCAGAGCTTGGTGTTGAAGTAGAGCGGGGTGAGCGGGGCTTCGGCGAGGAGGCGATCTTCGGCAAGGCGGAGGGCGGCGGTGCGCTGGACGGCGTCGGCGAGCGGCGCGGCGCGGGCGAGCGCGGCGTCGAAAGCGGGGTCGCTCCAGTGCGGATAGTTTTCCGGCGCGCCGGTCGTGAAATCGCCGAGGATGTCGGCGGCGTCGGCCACGTCGGGGATCTGCGTGATAAACGCGATGTCGAAGTCGCCGGCCGCGAGCGCGCTCAAGTGGACGCCGCCCTCGCGCGTGATGATCGCGATTTCGAGTCCGAGGTGTTGGCGCCACATGGCCTGGATGGCTTCGAGGGTGGCGACCTGTGATTTCGACCACGCGGCGACTTCGAGGCGCGGGAAATTTTTCCCACCGGCGAAACCGGCGGCGGTGAGTAGCTCGCGTGCAGCGGCGGGATCGTGGCGGTGGGCGGAGGCGGA
>JANXSC010000619.1 GCA_025352845.1 Opitutaceae bacterium | reverse complement strand
CACTCGGGGCAGGGTGTGCCGCTATCGGAGAGATCGTCGGCGGAATCGACGCCGAATTCGCGGAGACGCGCCGCGGGATCGTCGTCCTCCTCGTCGTCGGGCACCAGCATCCATGGGAAAACGCGACCGTGGCCGCGGCAGGTCGGGCACCAGCCGCGCGGCGAGTTGAACGAGAAATTCTTCGGGTCGAGTTCCGGGAAACTCTCGCCCGTCTCGATGTCGGTGCGCGTGGTGGAGAACCAGCTCAGAATCTCGCCATCGGGAGTGATGAGAAAGCACGAGCCCTTGCCGAGGCGGAGGGCCGTTGTGAGCTGGTCGTCGATCCATTGTCGATTTCGGATTTTCGATTTTGGATTTCTGAGATCCGCCACGACGACCTCGATGTCGTGCTCCTTGTAGCGGTCGAGTTTCTGGAAGGCATCGACGCGCGTGAGGCGGCCGTCGGCGCGCATAAGTTCGTAGCCTTGTTTGCCGATCCAGGTCGCGATGGGCTGGTGGTGGCCTTTGCGACCGCGGATGAGCGGGGCGCAGAGATAGAGGTGCTTCGCCTTTTTCGCTTTCGGCGTGGCAAACATTACGCGGCCGAGCAACGCCTTCAACGCGCCCGGCGAGAGCGGCGTCACGGGCTTGTCGGTGTCGGGGTGGTGTTGTTTGCCAGGGCGCGCGTAGAGGAGGCGGAGATATTGCGCGACCTCGGTGATCGTCGCGACGGTGGATTTGCGGGAGCCGCGCGTGACCCGCTGCTCGATGGCGACCGTGGGCGGGATGCCGGTAAGCCGGTCCACAGCGGGGCGGGGGAGTTGTTCGACGAACTGCCGCGCATAGGGCGACATCGACTCCATGAACCGCCGCTGGCCCTCGGCAAACACGATGTCGAACGCGAGCGTGGATTTGCCGGAGCCGGAGACACCCGTGACGACGTTGAGCTGCCGGTGCGGGATCGTGAGCGAGAGGTTTTTGAGGTTGTTCTCGCGGGCGCAGATGATCGTGAGGTCGCCGGCGCCGAGCGCGAGCGACTCGCCGTAAGGCGCCTGCGCTTCGGCCGCCAACGCGGTGCGATCATCGGCGTCGAGGGCGGCTCGGAGGAAAGGTGAGGTGGCAGTGTCAGCGGCGGCGACCAGCTCAGGCGGGCCCTCGGCGACAATCTTGCCGCCCTGCTCACCGGCGTCGGGTCCAATTTCGATCAGCCAGTCGGCAGACTTGAGGACGTCGAGGTTGTGCTCGATTACGACAACACTGTGGCCGCGATCGACGAGCGATTGGAGCACAGTAAGGAGGCGTTTGACGTCGTGGCGGTGGAGGCCGGTGGTCGGCTCGTCTAGCAGCAGCAGAGCGCCTGGAGCGGAGTGACACGGGCGTCCCGCCCGTGTTTCGGGCGCAGAATCACGGGCGGGACGCCCGTGCCACTCCGGAGAACCGTCGGTGAACTCGCCCAAGTAGCGGACGAGTTTGAGGCGCTGCGATTCGCCGCCGCTGAGGGTGTTGAGCGGCTGGCCGAGCGTGAGGTAGCCGAGGCCCACGGATTCGAGAGACACGAGACGCGTGCGGATTTCGGCGTAGGAGCGGGGTGAGGGCACCCCGCCTACATCATCGGCGAAAAGGATGAGGGCGTCGATTACGCTCGTGGCGAGCAGGTCCGCCACCGAGCGACCATTCCACTGAATCGCGAGCACCTCGGGTTTGAAGCGGCGCGATTCGCAGACGGGGCACGGCACGAAAACATCCGAGAGAAACTGCATCTCGACGCGCTCGTAGCCGAGGCCGAGACAGTGATCGCAACGGCCCTCGCCGCTGTTGAACGAAAAACTCGACGCGCTGAAACCGGCCGCAAGCGCGGCCGGCGTTGCAGCGTAGAGTTCGCGGATGAGTTCCCAGGCCTCGGTGTAAAGCGCGGGATTGGAGCGCGGGGTGCGCGACAGCGGCGACTGATCGACGAGCACGACTTCGGAGAACGCGCTCGAAACGGGCGCAAGCTGAGAGTTGAGAGTTGACCCACCTGCGCTGCGCTCCGGCGCGGCGAGGAGCGGAGAGCCACAAAATGGGGGCGAGCTGCAGAGGGAGATGGACTCGATCGCTGCGGGATCGTCGGTGAGTTGTAGGCGTTGGGTGAGCAGGCCTTGGTAGATGACGTTGTCGAGCAGCGTGGATTTGCCGGAGCCGGAGACGCCGCTGAGGCAGACGAGGCGCTGAAGCGGGAGGCGGAACGAGAGCTTGGCGATGTTGTGCTTCGAGGCGTTTTGAAACTCCAACCAGCGGGGTGGGGGCACCCCGCCTACATCACGGCGATTCGCGGGCGTTGGGATCGATTCGCGGCCGGAGAGATACGCGCCGGTGATGCTGCGCGGGGAGGCGAGCATCGCGGGCACGGTGCCCTGAAACACGATGTGGCCGCCGCGGCTGCCGGGCTCGGGGCCGACTTCAATCACGTGATCGGCGGCGCGGATCATCGCCTCGTCGTGCTCGACGACGACGACGGAATTTCCCGCGTCGGTCAGCGTGCGGATGATCCCGATCAGCCGATCAATGTCGCGCGGGTGCAGGCCGACGCTTGGCTCATCGAGCACGAACAGCGTGTCGATCAGTGAAGTGCCGAGGCAGCTCGTGAGGTTGACGCGCTGGACCTCGCCGCCGGAGAGCGTCTTCGACGTGCGATCGAGCGTGAGGTAACCGAGGCCGACTTGCTGGAGGTAGCGCAGGCGTGTCGTGATAGAATCGAAAGCGAGATCGGTGGAGCGGTCCGGGATTTTCGATTTGGGATTTTCGATTTTCGATTGCTGAACGAGCGCGAGGAGATCGGAGACGGGGAGTTGGTAGAGTTCGGGGAGGGTGCGGCCGTGCCATTTCCAGCAGAGGGCCTCGGGCTGGAGGCGCTGTCCGCCGCAGTCGGGACAGGGATTGTAGGTGCGGTAGCGCGAGAGGAAGACGCGCACGTGCATCTTGTAGGTGTTCTTCTCGAGCCAGCGGAAGAAACCCTTCAGGCCATACCAGAATTTCGGCCACGTCTTGCCGTTGTCCTCGCCGTAGCCGGGTTCGCCATCGACAATGTAGCGCTGTTGCTCGACCGAAAGGGCGGCGAACGGGACGTCGGTGCGGATTTTTCTCTTCTTCGCGAAGACCAGCAGGTCTTTTTTTGAGTCACCGTAGACTTCGCTCTCCCAGCACTTGATCGCACCGTCGTCGATCGAGAGCGAGTGGTCGGGTAGCGCGAGGCGGTAGTCGATTTCGATGACACGGCCGAAGCCGCGGCACTTGGGGCAGGCGCCGAGCGGGGAGTTGAAGGAAAACAGCGCGGGTGTGGCGCCGCGGAAGGTGCGGCCGGTCTTGGGTGAGCGGAGGCCGCGGGCGAAGCGAGCAAGCTCGGTAAATTTTCGATTTTCGACTCTCGATTCTCGATTCTCGCCAAACAAAAATACCTCGCCTTTGCCGAAGTGGAGGGCGGTCTCGATGGCTTCGAGGGCGCGGGGTTTTTCGGCGGGCGCCAGCGTGAGACGATCATGAACGACGAACAGATCGGAGGAAGCTGAGAGCTGAGAATTGAGAGCTGAGAGTGGAACGCCGATGAGGTCGTCGATCTTGTGGACGGCACTGGCGATCAGCACGCGGACGTAGCCTTGGTTTTTGAGATTCGGGAAAATCTCGGGCCACGTGAGGTTCGCGGGTTTGGTGACTTTGAAGGCGACGATGACGCTTTGCCCGTCATGCGCGGCGAGGGATTTTCCCCAGATGCTCTGCGGTGAATCGTCGTCGATTTTTTCGCCGGTGGCGGGATCAAAACATTCGGCGACGTGACTGAACCAGACTTTGAAAAAGTCGGTCAGCTCCGTCATTGTGCCGACAGTGGAGCGCGAGGTTCTTACCGTGTTGGTCTGCTCGATGGCGATCGACGGGCGGATGTTTTCGATCGAATCGACCTTGGGTTTGTCGAGGAGATCGAGGAACTGGCGCGTGTAGGCGCTGAAGGTCTCGACGTAGCGGCGCTGACCCTCGGCGTGGAGCGTGTCGAAGACGAGCGAGGACTTTCCGGCGCCGCTCAGGCCGGTGACGACGATGTAGCGCCCGAGCGGGACATCGAGGTCGAAGCCCTTGAGGTTGTTCTGCCGCACGCCGCGCAGGCGGATGCACTCGGGCTTGGGGCGGGCGGAGGCGGTGACGGAAGAAGACACATGCCCACGAAGTAAGTCATGCGGAGAAATGCAACTCGCCGCCGCGCGCGCGGAAGTGATCGCGCGGAAACGGCGGGTGCTGCCCGCTATTTGCCGGCGAGCGTGAGCTTCGCGCCGGCGGAGACGATCGCGCTGACGACGGCCGGGGCGGGGCGCGTGTCGGTTACGACCGTCATGCGCGGGCCAAATGGCGCGGTGAGGCTGAGTGCCTTGCGGCCGAACTTCGTGGCGTCGAGCGCGAATACCGTGCGCTCGGCGGCGGCGATCATTTTGCGCTGGGTGGCGATGACGAGGGCGTTGTTGTTCCAGACGCCGTTTTCGGTGATGCCGGTGCCGCCGAGGATCGCGATGTCGGCGTGGACCTGCTCGAACGACGCCTCGCACAGCGGGCCGACGAGCGTGCCGAAACGGCCGAGGATGCTGCCGCCGATGACGATGGTTTCGACGTTGCCGACTTCGCTGAAGAGACTGGCTACGGGGAGGGAGTTGGTGATGACCTGAAGGCGTTTTTCGACGAGCAAGCGCGCGACGGCAAAGGTTGTCGTGCCGCCGTCGAGGATGACCGTGGTGCCGGGCTGCACCTGCTCCGCGATGAGGCTGGCGATGGCGAATTTCTGGTCGGCCTGCCGCTGGATGCGCAAAACGAAATCGTGTTCCTGACTCAGCGCGTCGGTCTCGATCAGTGAGGCGCCGCCGTGGTGACGGCGCACGAGGCCGCGGCTCTCGAGCGAGTCCAGCGCGCGCCGCACCGTGGAGATCGAGCCGCCGAATTGCGCCGCGAGCGAACGCAGATCGGCGTATTTGTGCTCGCGGATGTGTCGCTCGATGAGATCGGTGCGCTGCTTGTTGGTCATGGGAGCGAGACGAACGATGGGGGCCTACGGACGAGAAGCGAGACGGGCGAAAAGATCGAGATAGGCGGCGACCTGCCGCGAGGGATCGAAGGTGGTGCGGGCAAACGCGCGGGCCTCGGCGGCACGGTCGTCGTGGGCGACCTGCGGTTCGCTGATGCGGCGCGAGAGCGTGGCGCGGAAGGCGGCGCGGTCGTCGCGCGCGATGGCCCAACCGGTGCGGCCGGGGCGAAAACATTCGCGAATGCCCTGCGCCTCGCAGGCGACGGCGAGCAGACCGTGGGCCTGGCCCTCGATGAGAAAATTCGAGAGCGCCTCGCTCCACGACGCGTGCACCGCGAGATCGGCGGCGCGGTAGAGTGGCGTCGGGTCGCGGTGGAAGCCGAGGAACTTCACGCGGGCGGAGAGATTTTTTTCGGTGACGAGTCGCTCGCACGCGGCGCGCGCCGGTCCGTCGCCGACCAGCCAGAGCTGCCAGTCGAGTTGCTCGGGCAGGCCGGCGACGATCTCGACGAGCTCGCGTTGGTTTTTTTCGGGGCGGAACATCGCGACGCAGAGGAGGACGCGGGTGCGCGAGGTGGCGCCGTGCTCGGCTCGGAGAAAATCGCGTGCGGCGGCGGAGTTGAAACCGTCGGGCGGAAAGACGAGGGAGTTGTAGATCACCGAGATTTTTCCGGCGGGCAAGCGGTAGCGTGCGACGAGGGTGTCGCGGGCGTCGCGGCTGTTGGCGACGATGTGGCGGACCGTGCGAAGCGAGCGGCGGAAGAGCGCGGGCAGGGGTTTGCCGGTGCGCATTGAGCCGATGACGCAGGCGGCGGGAAGCGCGGCTTGGAGCGAGGCAGCATAGCAATTTGCCATGCGGCCCATGCAAAGCACGACGTCGGGCGCGAGGTGGTGCGCGGTGGCGAGGAGTCGTGGCGCCAGCCAATCGAGCCGCAGGTCGAATGGTTGGAGGACGCGGTGCGTGACGGCGTCGCTCACGGTGCCCGCGAGCGCGCCGCCGGGGCGAAACGTGAGGAGCGTCGTCGCGTGGCCCGCGGCGGCGAAGGCGTTGGCGAGGAGCACGGACTGGCGCTCGGTGCCGCCGCTCCGGAGGTAGTCTTGGGCGATTAGGATTTTCATTGCCCGGCGCGCGAGCGGGTCGAAGGGTGGCGGGTCACGTGATGAATTCTCCGTTCCTCCAACTGCTGTTCCGCTGGGCCGTGCTGGCGCTGGGTGTGACGCTGGCGACGAAGATCGTGCCGGGGATTTCGTGCACGGATGGCACGACGCTCCTCGCGGTGGTGGTGC
>JANXSC010000603.1 GCA_025352845.1 Opitutaceae bacterium | reverse complement strand
AAGAAATAACCCTCACCCTCCCTAATTTTCCGAGGAAAAAGTGGATGTATCTTATCTTCCCCGGCCTGGCGCTCGCGGGCTTTCTTGTGTTCTACATCTCGCACAAGGATGCGGCTGAGCAAAAAGAGCGCACCCATGTCGAGCAGGTCGCCAAGGAGAAGACCGCTGCCGAGGCGAAGAAAAAAGTCGCCGAAACCAAGGCCCGTGAAGACGCCAAGAAGCGTGCCGACGAGCGCGATGCCGAGGAGAAAAAGAAGGAGGACGAGAAGGCCGCCAAACAGGCTGCGGATGACAAACAAGTCCGCGACAAGACCGCCGAATACGTCGCCAAGGGCGCTGCCGCCGAGCAGGACGTCAAAAAATTCGAGGCCGAACTCGACCGCCTCCGCAAGGAACGCGACAAGACCAGCCGCGAAAGCTTCGACATCGCCAAGCAGGTCGAACTCGCCCGAGTGGCCCGCCGGAATGCCGAGCTGGAAATCCAGCGCATGACCGAGATGGTCGTGAAGCGCGCCTCGGACAGCTCGCTCACCCGGCCGCCCGTGATTATGGCCGCGCCGGTGCCGGCCAAGTAAGCCGCCTGTCCCCGACTAAGTTCACCCAAAGCCCCGGATTGCACCGGGGCTTTTTTTGTGAACCAGAACCGCAGGCCGTTTCGCTGCCGCCGGCCCCTTCAACCGTCGCCGAAAAACCATTCCGATTTTCTGCTTGCGCCGCGATATGCGCTACGGCTCCTTCAATCTCTGGACCGCAGAGTCGGTCGCGAAAAAAGTGTCGGGGCGTAGCTTAGCCTGGTAGAGCGCTACGTTCGGGACGTAGAGGTCGCAGGTTCGAATCCTGTCGCCCCGACCATTTTCAAGCCAGAAGGCGAGAGCCCCTCTCTTTGCGTTTCACGCGAAAAGGATTCGCCGTTGCTCCACGGCTTGAGCCACGAACCCCTTGCACTGTCTCGCAAAAAGGCATTTTCAAGTCACACCCATGCGCTCCGCCATCACCGCTTCGCTCGTGCCTCAGGCCAGGGGCGGCCCGTTCGTTTTCTGGGATGGCATCGCCGATGCCTTTGCGCAGGCCACCGCGCTCGGTTTTGATGGGGTGGAGATTTTTCCTCCCAATGCTGACGCCGTCGACGTGGCCGCAGTGCACGCCCTCATCACGAAGCACGGCCTGAAGGTCGCCGCCGTCGGCACCGGCGGCGGCTGGCTCGTCGAGAAACTCACGCTCACCCACGCCGACGCCGCCATCCGCCAGCGCGCGCGCGAATTCATCCGCTCGATAATCGAGGTCGCGGGCGCACTCGGAGCACCCGCCATCATCGGCTCGATGCAGGGTCGCTGGGAAGTCACCGTCACCCGCGAGCGGGCACTTGCGTGGCTTGCCGAGGCGCTCGCCGATCTCGGTGCGCACGCGGCGAAGCAGGGTGTGCCGCTACTCTACGAGCCGCTCAATCGCTACGAGACAAATCTCTTCAACCGCCTCGGCGACACCGCCGCGTGGTTACGCGCCGAGAAGTTGAACAACATCCGCCTCCTCGCCGATCTCTTCCACATGAACATCGAGGAAGCCAACTCCGCCGCTGCCCTGCGCGAGGCCGGCCCGCTCGTGGGCCACGTGCATTTCGCCGACTCGAATCGCCGCGCGGTCGGGCTCGGCCAGACGCACGTCGCGCCCCTCATCGCCGCGCTGCGGGCGATCAACTACACCGGTTATCTCTCGGCCGAAATTTTTCCGCTGCCGGATGCCACGACCGCAGCGCGCCAGACCATCGAGTCCTTCCGCCGACACACCGCCACGCGCTAAAATTTTTCGCCCCATGCTGAAAATCACCCTCACCCACCCCGACATCCTGCGCGTCGTCGCACGCGCCGGCCACCACGCCAAGATTCTCATCGCCGACGGCAACTACCCCGCCTCCTCCAAGCGCGGCCCGCACGCCGAGGTCATCTCGCTCAACCTCTCGCCCGGCGTCGTCACCTGCTCCCAAGTGCTCCGCGCTCTCCTCAGCGCCGTGCCGATCGATCACATCAACACCATGGGCATCCCGCCCGACGATCCCTACGCGAAGTTCGGCGAGCCGCCCGCGTGGAAAGAATACCGCGCCATCCTCGACCAAGCCGGCAACAGCGCGCTCAAGCTCGAGCCGATCTTGAAGTGGGATTTCTACAAACACGTCGAGAGCCCCGACCACGTGCTCACGATCCAGACCGCCGACCGCGCGCTCTGGGCCAACGTCCTCCTCTCCGTCGGGGTGCGCACCGACTGATTCATTTACGCGATCAAAGAAACCACGAATGGACACGAATGAACACGAATTGAAAGGAACCGCTTCGCGGCCGACTCGGCGGTCCGCCGCTTCCGCCTTTCGCTTCGCTTCAGTTCCTGGCGCGCTGTTTTCATTCGTGTCGATTCGTGTCCATTCGTGGTTGGCCTGAATAGCATCGCCCAATAATTTTCCCATGGAAACCCGCCGCCTCGGCCAGACCGATCTTCATCTTCCGATTCTCAGTTTCGGCGCCAGCTCGCTCGGCGCCGAGTTTCGCAGCGTCACGCTCGACGAAGCGCTCGGCAGCGTGCGCGTCGCACTCGATTGCGGCCTCAACCTGATCGACACCTCGCCGTTCTACGGCCGCGGCATGAGCGAAGTGCTCCTCGGCATCGCGCTCAAAGGTGTGCCGCGCGACAGCTACATGCTCTGCACCAAGCTCGGGCGCTACGATCTCACGCACTTCGATTTCTCGGCCAAGCGCGTCGCCGAGAGCGTGGATGTTTCCCTGCACCGCCTCGGCACCGACCATCTCGACATCATCCTCTGCCACGACATCGAGTTCGTCCCGATGCAGCAGATCGTCGACGAAACGATCCCCGCGCTCCGCAAAATCCAAAAAGCCGGCAAAGCACGCTACATCGGCTTCAGCGGCTATCCGATGAAGATTTTCAAGTTCATCCTCGAGCAGACCTCGGTCGATTGCGTGCTCAGCTACAACCAATACACCCTGCAAAACACGCGCTTCGCCGACGAAGCCGTTCCCTACCTCAAGACCAAGGGCGTCGGCGTGATGAACGCCGGGCCGTTCAGCGCCCGCCTGCTCACCAACGCCCCGCTCCCCGCGTGGCTCAAGGAACCCGAGGCCGTGAAGGCCGCCGCCCGCGCCGCCGCCGCGCACTGCGCGAGCAAGGGCGTCGATATCGCGAAGCTCGCGCTGCAATTCTCCCTCGCGCATCCCGACATCGCCACGACCGTCGCGGGTAGCGCAAACCCAGCCAACATCCGCAACTGGGCCAAGTGGGCCGCCGAGCCCCTCGACCGCCAGCTCCTCACCGAAGTGCAGGCCATCTTCGCCCCGGTGAAAAATCTCGGGCACAAGGAAGGTCTTCCCGAAAACAACTAACCGCTAATCTACGCCAATCCTCGCTAATAATTTTTCCGAAGCCGCAGCCGATGCCGGTGCTTCGCCGATTAGGCGAAACCTGCACTCCTTCGCACCAGTTCTCGCTTCAGAAAATTAGCGAAGATTAGCGGTTCAACTCTCCCTTCCTCTTCCGCTCCCGATGAAAGCCCTCCTCCTCGAAAAGCCCCAGACCTTCCGCACGCTCGAAATTCCCGAGCCGGCCGCGCCCGGTGCCGGCGAGGCGCTCGTGCGTGTGCATCGCATCGGAATCTGCGGGACCGACTACGGCGGGTTTCTCGGGAAGATGCCGTTCTACTCCTACCCGCGCATCCCGGGCCACGAACTCGGCGTCGAAGTGCTGGCCGTAGGCGCAGGCGTAACGAACGTTCGCCCCGGTGACCGGTGCTCGGTCGAGCCATACATCAACTGCCAGCAGTGCTACTCCTGCCGCCGCGGTCTCACCAACTGCTGCGAAAAACACCAGACGCTCGGCGTCATGTGCGACGGCGGGATGTGCGAACGCATGATTCTCCCGGCCCGCAAGCTCCACGTCTCGCGCACGCTCAGTTATGAGCAACTCGCGCTCGTCGAGACGCTCGCGATCGGTTGCCACGCCGTGGATCGCGCGGGCGTGAAGGCCGGCGAAAACGTCCTCATCATCGGCGCCGGCCCCATCGGACTCAGCGCGATCGAGTTCGTGAAAGTCGCGGGCGCGACCTGCATCGTGATGGACATGAACGAAGCCCGGCTCGCCTTCTGCCGCGAGCGCATGGGCGTGCCGCACACGATCACCGCGCGCGGCGACGGCTCCGAACTCGCCGCGCTCACCACCCTCACCCACGGTCAGCTCGCCGACGTCGTGATCGACGCCACGGGCAGCAACAAATCCATGGCGCAGGCGCTGAACTACTGCGCCTTCGGTGGCCGCCTGATCTACGTCGGCATCACACAGCAGGATCTCACCCTCCCGCACGCGCCCGCGCTGCACCGTCGCGAACTCACGATCATGGGCTCGCGCAACGCCCTCACGCGCGACTTCGCCCGCATCATCCGCCTCATCGAGGACGGCACGATCGACACGAAGCCGTGGATCACCCATCGCGCGAAATTCGACGACATGATCGCAGCGTTTCCCACGTGGCTGAAGCCCGAGACGGGCGTGATCAAGGCGATCGTTTCGCTAACCTGAGTCTTGTTGTAGGCCAGCGCGTCTGCGCGCGCCCAAGCAGCGCTCGCAAGCGAGCTGACCTACACGAACCGCCTCACCGCTCCGCTCTACCCGACAAACGGATTGTAGCGCAGCTCATTTTCCACCGTCGTCAGCGGGCCGTGGCCCGGCGCAATCACCGTGCCCGGCGGGACGGCCGCGAGCACGCGGCGGAGGCTTGACCGCAATTGCTCGTGGGAAAAATACGCGCCGCCCACCGACCCCGCGAAAACGAGATCGCCCGAGATGAGCAGCGCCGCGCCGGCGCGCGCCGCCGGCATCGTGACAAGGTAGCAGTTGTGCGCAGCCGCATGCCCCGGCGTCGCAAAGGCCGTCACCTCAATCGCGCCGAAGCGCCGTTTTTCGCCGTCGCCGATTCCGCTGCCGCACGGCGCCTTCACCCCCTCGGGCACGAGTGCCACCGGTGCGCCGAATTTCGCCACAACATCGCAGAGCCCGCCCGCATGCTCGGGCTCCACGTGCGTCAGAAAAACCGCGTCAAGCGAACGCACCGAACTCGGCCACACCGCCGTGAGCGCGTCGATCCCTGCGCCGGTGTCGAAGAGCACCGCGCGCGAGCCACCGCACTCGCCGACGAGATAGGCGTTGGCGACGCCGATGCCGTGCGGCATCCGAAGCGGCCACACGCAGAAAGGCAGCGCGCCGATTTCAGGCCGCGGATATTGCCCGGCCCCGAGTGCACACAGGCCCACTTCGTTGAGCCCGAGCACCGCGGCGAGGCGGCGCAGTTCGTCCGCCGTCAGCTCGGAGCGGTAGTCGATGGCGTCGAGGATGCGGCCGGCGCGCACGCCCGTGCGCATGGCGAGCGACTCGTCGTTCAGCCCGGCGCGGCTCATCGCCTTCGCGAGCACGTCGCCGAGTTCGTCTTCCAGCGGGAGTGTCGGCGGCGTGGTCAAGGCCACACACGCTATGCGACCCCGTGGCCAACAAGCAAAATTGATTTTGTTTTTCGCACCGCAGGCCCCAACTTGGCCGCATGGATGCCCGCCAGCAGGAAATTCTCGCCATCTTCACCCGCACCCGCGCCTTGCTCCAAGGCCACTTCGTGCTGCGCTCCGGCCTGCACAGCGGCCACTACTTCCAATGCGCACAAGTCTGCCAGCGCATGGACGCTGTCGAGCGCCTCGCCGAGCTGCTCGTCGAAAAAGTGCGCATCCAAGGTCTGAAATTTCAAACCGTCCTCGCCCCCGCGATGGGTGGCCTCGTGATCGGCCAGGAAGTCGCGCGGCAGGCGCAGGCCCGCTACATTTTTGCCGAGAAGGAAAACAACGTGCTCGTGCTCCGCCGCGGCTTCACGCTCGCGCCGGGCGAGCCCGTGCTGATCGTCGAGGATGTCGTCACCCGCGGTGGCCGTGTGCTTGAATGCCTCGAACTCGTGCGACAGGCCGGAGGCAAGTCCGCCGGCATCGCAATGCTTGTCGATCGCAGCGCGGGCAGCGCGCGGTTCGAGCTTCCGGCGGTCTCGTTGCTCGAACTTAGTTTTCCCACCTACGCCGCCGACGCCGTGCCCGAGGCGCTGGCGAAAATTCCGGTGCAGAAACCGGGGAGCTGAACTGTTTGTTTGCTGTAGGCGGCTGCCTCACTTCGTCACGTTCACGCCCACAAACCGAATCGAGCGGCCATCGTAGATCGCCATCAGATTACGGCCGGTCAGAAGTTTCTCGCGCGCTACCCGCAGATCGGGGACGGGCGCGCGGTTCAGCTCCAAAATGATCATGTTCGGTGCGAGCTGATCGCGAAATGGCGAATCCTCCGCCACTCCCGTGATCAACAGTCCCGCGATCCGTTGATCGCGGATGCCGAGGCGGCGGCGCGCCTCGGGCGTGAGCGGTATCACATCGACGCCGGTGATGAGTTCGTTGGGGCTCTCGACAATTTTGCCGAGCGTGACATCGAGGGTGAGTTCGCGGCCGTCGCGCATGACCTTGAGCGCGGCCGTCGCATCGGGCGCGATCTGCGAGAGGACCACGCGCAACTCCTCTCCATTCCGAATCACGTGGCTGTTGATTGCGAGGATCACATCGGCCCGCTCGAGGCCGGCCTTTTCCGCCGGGCTGGCGGGTTCGATCTCAGTGACGACCACGCCGCGCGTCGTCTTGGGAAGGCCGAGTTGCTCGGCCACATCAGCCGTCACCGTGTCGCCGCGCGCACCCAGATTCCCGCGCGCCACGCTGCCGGTCTCGGCGAGACTGTTCATGATGTAGGCGGCGAGGTTGATCGGGATGGCGAAACCGATCCCGATGTTCCCGCGCGAGGGTGAGATGATCGCGCTGTTGATGCCGATGAGGCGGCCCCGCGCGTCGATGAGCGCGCCGCCGGAATTGCCCATGTTAATCGCGGCGTCGGTCTGGATGAAGTCCTCAAAGCCCGACACGTTTTCCAGCAGGCCGAGTTTGCTCCGGCCCTTGGCGGAGATGATGCCCATCGTGACGGTCTGACCCACACCGAGCGGATTGCCGACGGCGAACACCACATCGCCCACGCGGAGTTTTTCGCTGTCGGCCAGTGTGACGGTCGGCAGGTCGGTGCCATCGATCTTGAGGAGCGCGACGTCCGTCTTGGGATCGCGGCCGATGACCTTCGCGATGAAGTCGCGGTCGTCGGCGAGCGTGACCTTTAACTCATCCGCGCCCTCGACGACGTGGTTGTTCGTCAGCACATAGCCATCGGCGGTCACGATCACACCGGAGCCGAGCCCCTCCTGCCGGCTCTCGCGCTCCTGATCGGGGATGTCGCCGAAAAACTGGCGAAAAAATGGATTTATCGTGATGCGCTCCTTGATGATCTTGGTCGAGTAAACGGAGACGACCGCCTTCTGCGCGGGCTCCAGCACATCGGCGTAGCTCACGCCGAGGCCGCCCTTGCCGCCCTCGGAAACGGGCGAAGAATCGAGGAGGACGGCGGGCTTCTGCGGCGGCGGCGGCGCGGGCCTGGCGTTTTTCTTCGCACTCGCGGCGAAGACCGCACCGGCACCGGCGAGCGAAACCAAAACGAGCAGCGGACGAATCAGGCGTGGCGCGATCATGGGGACAAACGGGGAATCACGGCGGCGGCGACCGCAACACGGCGGCTCAGAAACCCTTCACGCGAAACAGGCCCGTCACGCTCTCGTTGCTGTTGATCCGCTGGATCGCCTGGCCGAGCAGCGGCGCGATGCTCAAAACGCGAATCGGCAGCCCGTGCGTGTTGATCGGCGTGGAGTCCGTCGTGATCAGTTCGTCGATCAAACCGCTTTTCAGGCGGTCGATGGCGATTTCGTTGAGGATGCAGTGGCTGACGGCGGCGCGGATGCTGCGCGCGCCATGTTCGCGAAGGATTTTCGCCGCGGCGCAGAGCGTGCCGGCGGTCTCCGTGATGTCATCGACGAGCAAAATATCGCAGCCCTCCACTTCGCCGACGACGTTGATGGCCTCAACCTTGGTGGCGCTCTTGCGTTTCTTGGCGACAAGCGCGAGACCCGCGCCGAGCGCGTCGGCATAGGCGGCGGCCATTTTCATCCCGCCGACATCGGGCGAACACACGACGAGGTTCTCGCGCTTCATGTCGGCGAGGTGCTGGAAGAAAACCGGCGAGGCGTAGAGATGATCGACCGGGATGTCGAAGAACCCCTGGATCTGCTGCGAGTGCAGATCCATCGTGAGGATGCGATTCGCGCCCGAGGCGACGAGGAGATTGGCGACGAGCTTCGCGGTGATCGGCACGCGGGGCTGGTCCTTGCGATCCTGGCGCGCGTAACCGTAGAAAGGGAGCACGGCCGTGATGCGCTGCGCCGAAGCGCGCCGCGCGGCGTCGATCATGATCAGGAGTTCGACGAGGTTGTGGTTTGTCGGCGGGCAGGTGGACTGGATGATGAAGACATCGTGGCCGCGGACGTTTTCGTTGATCTTCACGAACGACTCGCCGTCGGGGAAGCTCGTCACGGTCGCTTCGCCGAGCGGCTCGCCGATCGACTGGCACATGGCCTCGGCGAGCGGGCGGTTGGAGTTGCCGGTGAAAATCTTTAGCCGCGATTCGCTCATGGGTGGGCGCGATGTTGGGCGCGCGGGACTCAGGAGGAAGACTTTTTTGCGTCAGCAAGCTGTTCTTCGAGGGTGCCAACGCGCCGGAACAATTCCGGCAGCCGCTGATTCAGCACGGCGATGCGCCGATCGAGCATCACCGGGATGGCGGGATTGCCGGTGACGAAACTCCCCGGCGCCAGGTCGGCATTCAGGCCCGCGCGGCCGCCGGCCTTCACGCCCTTGCCGATCGTGATGTGGCCGGCCACGCCGGCCTGGCCGCCGAGCACGACGCAGTCTTCCAGTGTCGCACTGCCCGAAATCCCGACCTGCGCGCAAATCAGGCAGTGGCGCCCGATGCGGACGTTGTGCGCAATCTGGACGAGGTTGTCGATCTTCGTGCCCTCGCCGATGGTGGTGCGGCTGAAGCGCGCGCGATCGATCGTGGTGTTCGCCCCGATCTCCACGTCGTCGCCGATGACAACGTTGCCCACCTGCGGCACCTTTTCGTGGCGGCCCTGCACGAACTCGTAGCCAAACCCATCAGAACCGATGACCACGCCGGGCTGGAGGCGCACGCGCCGGCCGATCTCGCACTCGGCTTCTACAACCACGCCGGGCATCAGCCAAGAGTCGTCGCCGACCACGGCGTTGCGCCCGACGAAGACCTGTGCCTGCACGTGCACGCGCTCACCGATGACCGCGCCGGCCTCGATCACGCAGAGGGGACCGATGGTCGCGGTCGCGGCGATGCGCGCGTCGGCGGCAACGCTGGCGCTCGGGTGAACGCCTGGCGCGGGTTTGGGCCAGAGCCATTGCTCGATGCGCGCGCACACGCGCGCGAGTGCGACGGAGGGATTCTCGACGAGGAGAAAGAGCTGGCCGGGCGCGGGCTCGCCGACGAAATCCGCGGGCAGCAATACAACCGACGCACGCGTGCCGGCGACGGCCGATTTGTATTTAGGATTCCCAAGAAACGTGAGGTCGCCCGCACTCGCATCGGCTAGTGCGGCGAGGCCGCGGATGCTTTCGCTCGTCGCGCCGCGCATGGATTTCGGCTGCGTGATGGCGGCGATGTCCGCGGCGGTAAAAGAAACCTGCATGGGGCGAGCGTGGAGGTTTCAGGGCGGCGCGCAATTCAGCAAACGGCGGACCGGCGAATCGCGGCACCAGCCAGAACCGGCGCGTGCGCGACACGCGCCCTACGGGGTTGAAGGCACAACCGGAGGAAACAAAAAGCCCCGCTCCAAAATGGAGCGGGGCTTGAAAAGGTGAGAAATGGGCGGCGACTTATTTCTTCGTGCCGAGGGGCGGGACGCTGACGGCGGGAGCCGCGGAGGCGGCACCCGGAGCGGGAGCGGCGGTGGGGGCGACCATCGGGCGGTCCTTGTTGATTTCCTTCTGCACGTCGTCGGTGATGTCGAAGGATGCGTCGGCGTAGATCAGGTTGGAGATGCCGATGCCGGTGGGGCCGGCCTTGTCGAGGAGGACATTGGAACCCTTGCGCTTGGCGATGTCGCTCGCGACCTTGCTGATTTCCTCAAGGGCGACCGCGCGAAAATTGTTGAGGCGCTGGCCGAGGGTATTGCGCGTATTCTGGATGAAGGTCTGGACATCGCGCTGCTTGGTCTGGATGGCCTCGAGCTTCTTCTGGGCTTCGGCCTGGGCCTTGGCCTTCGCGTCGTTGGAGAGCGCCGGGTTGTTCGACTGGTCGTTGAGGCCTTTGTATTCCTCGACGAGGGCGTTGCCCTCCTTGTTCATCTTTTCGACCTCTTCCTGGGCCTTCTGGTCGTCGGCCTGGATTTTGGCGTTTTGTTCGACGGTCTTATAATACGTGTCGTAGAGCTTCGCCATATCGACGACGAGGAGCTTGACGGCGGGCTGGGCGCTCGCGCCGGTCGCCAAGGCGGCGAAAACCGCCAGAGCGATCAGTGATGTGATGGGATTCTTCATGGGTGGTGTTGGAGAATAGGAACGGAAAATGGAACAGAATCAGAAGCGGGTGCCAAAGGAAAAATTGAACTGGTTGCCCTTCCGGTTTTCCTTCGTGGCAGTGATGGGGATGCCGAAGTCGAGGCTGAGCGGGGCGCCGGCGACGAAGAGGCGGAGGCCGAAGCCGAAGTTGTCGTTGTAGTGGGCGGTGTTGAAATCGTAGGCGCCGCGATTGACGAAGCCGGCGTCGTAGAAAATCGCGAAGCGGATGGGGCTCACGATATCAAGCGAGTATTCGGCGCTGAAGAAACCGTAGGTCTTGCCGCCGATGGGCTCGTTAAAGGCGTCGCGCGGGCTGGCCTCGCGAAACTCGAAGCCGCGCAGCGTCTGCGGGCCGCCGAGATACCACTTGTTGTAGTAGGGCACGTCCTTCGCATCGCCGAAATTCTGCACCACGCCACCGCGGGCGAGGAGCGCGAGCACCTGCGTCTGCGCCTCAAAGACGGGAAAGAACTGCGCGCCGCGGAATTCGAGGCTGTAGGTGTTGTTGATTTTGCTGCCGCCGAGCGGACCGCCGGAGAACTTCGTGTTGATTTCGACGCGGTTGCCCGAGGTGGTATTGATGATCTTGTCGCGGGTGTCGCGCTCGAGCTGGAAGCCGATGCTCGACGAGGCGTTGCTACCGGCGAGCGCGCGGATGACGGAGGAGGCGCTCGGCGAGATGTTATTGATGTCGAAAATTTCGTAGGTGTAGGAGAGCTTGCCGTTCCAGAGTTCCCAGAGGTGCTTGCGGAGGTAGACCTCAAAGCCCGT
>JANXSC010000311.1 GCA_025352845.1 Opitutaceae bacterium | reverse complement strand
GCATCCAATGCCTTGAATTGCTGACGGATCTCGTCGGGATTACCCAACAACACACAGCGGGCGATGCCGCGTTCCTGACACTGGATCGCCGCGCGTATCGTCCGCGGCTCAGCACCTTCGGGCAACACGATGCGACGATTGGCGGCGCGGTGCGGCTTGTCGATATTGAGTTGGCGTAAGCCGGCGGGCCGGCGCGGCGCGCGTCTGCGAATGCAGGGCCGGCCGGTGAAATAGCGGCCTTTGGTTTTGCAGGTCAGCTCGCTTGCGAGCTGACCCTATCAAGACACGCGCTTCGGACGTTAACTCAACGGCAGTGGACCACCGGGCGGACCTGGAATTATTTCGCCACCGCGCCGCGGAAACTCCGCCACTTCGCCAGCGGCACGAGATAGGCGATGGCGATCACCGCCGTCTGGCTCGCGACGAAGGCGATGAGCCAGAGCGCGCCGTTCTCAGTGAAACCGTAGCTATGCAGACCGACGCCGAGAAGATTCACGCCGAACCAACTCCACGCGGTCACGATGTTGCCGACGACGGCGAGGGCGGCGATGCCGCGGGCCTTGGCCATGCCGCCCCAGCGCGCGTGGAGAACGATGGCGTTCCAGATGACGATGATGAGCGCGCCGTTTTCCTTCGGGTCCCAGCCCCAGAAGCGGCCCCACGACTGGTCGGCCCAGATGCCGCCGAGGATGGTGCCGACGAGGCTGAAGAGCGTGGCGAAGCACACGATGCCGTAGATCATGCGTGACAGCGCGTCGGCCGTGCGCGAATCGAGCGACGACGTGAAGAGCCCGCGTGTGATGTAGATCAAGCCGAGTGCGCCGGCGAGAAACGTCGCGCCGTAGCCCGACGTGATAGCGATGACGTGCGTCGAGAGCCAGAAGTTCGAATCGAGCACCGCGCGCATCATCTCTAGCGTGTCTCCGTCGAGGGAGAGATGGTGTGCGATGATCAGGCTCGGCACGCCGATGAGCGCCGCCGCCACGCTCGCGATCGCGTTGCGGAAAATCCGCTCAAGGCCGACGCAGAAGCCGGCGGCGACCCAAGCGACGAAGAGCGCGGAAGAGTAGAGATTTGTGACGGGCGCGTAGCCACTAATCCACACCCGGGCGAGTATGCCCAGCGTGGCCAGAATCCACGTGATACCAATCAGCCAGTAGGCGATGCGGCCGAGTTCGGCGGGCCAGACGAGCCACGAGCAAATCGCGACGAGGAACGCCAGCACGTAGAGGATCGTCGCGGTGTAGAAGGGTTGCACGGCATTGAAGCGCGCCTCGAACGCGGTCTTATTGAGCGAGCTGGCAAAACCCCGGTCGAGCAGCGCGCGGTAGCGCGAGAGGAGTTCGTTGAATTCCTTCGGCTGCTCGCCGCGCCACGCCCGGGCGAGGCCCGCATAGACCAGCAGCGAGGGTTCGACCCGGCCCGTTTGGAAGGAGTTGAAAAGCGAGTCGCCGATATTTTTCCAGCCACCGACATCCGCTTCGCCGGCGGCCGGCGGAACCGCGAGCAGATAGGCCAGCTCACGGAGCCGGTCAAAGCGCGCGCCCGCCTCCATCATCTGATTCGAGAGTTTTTCGTCGAAGGGTTTCTTCTCCTGCTGCGCGCGGACGGCGGCGACTCAGGGCACGACCGAATCCTGAAACGCGATCAACTCTCCGAGAAAATCCCGGTGATCCGGGGCGACGAGACTGGCCTTGAGGCGGACGTAGAGGCCGACATTGGAATAAAGTTGGAGCACGGCTTTCTGAAACGGCGTGCGCAGCGCCCCCTCGACCGGACCGGCGAGCCGTGCTTGCCGCTGGAGTTCGTCGATCTTCGGCTCGATTTGTTGAAACGAGAAACGTTTGCCGTCGCGTCCATCCGTCGGCGTGACGCCGATGAGCGCGAGGAGATCGGGATGGTTGATTTCGAAATGCTGGTAGGCGTCGGCGCGCTGGCTGCGGAAGAGCACGTCGAGCAGCCACTCGTTGGGCGTCATCTTGGTGCCATCGGGAGCGACCGCGCTTTGGCTGCTCTGCAAAATCACGAGCGCGGTGCGGGCCACGGTGTCGAGCGGTTTGACGCGGCCGTTCACGACCACGGGAAGGCGGCCGAAGCCGACCACGTCGAACTCGCCTTTGTTACGCTCGGGCACAAACGAGCGGGCGAGGATCGCCACGCCGAGCAGGAGCAGCGCAATCGGGAGGAATTTTTTCATGCGGCTTTGGGTTGGGCGGCGGCTTTCGCGCGGCGCTTGGCGTTGAAGGCAAAGAGACTCAGGCCGAACTGAAGCACAAGGCCGAGCGTCATCATCACGCACGCGATGTAAGGCAGGAGCCAGCCTGGGTTCCGCACCACTTGCAGGCCGGTGAGACCGCGGGCGGCTTCCATCTGATGCTGGTAAAACGTGTAACCGCCGTAGCGCAGCGGGTTGTTCATGTAGATTAGGACCTCACGATCGTCGCGGCCGTCGGGCGTCTTGAGTTCAACGCGGCTGGAGAAATTTTTCGGCAGGTCGGTGCCCACGTAGTTGTCGTGGGTCACTTTGAGCAGGCGGATCGAAAAGGGTTTGTAGGCGCGGACGAGCCGCAGCGACATCTCGAAGGTCCGGCCGCCGTAGGTGAAGCGCTCGGGCGCCGTGCGGTCGATGTCGAGCTGGGGCGCGCCGCCTTCGCCGGGGCGCATCACGGGAATCTCGGGCCGAAGCAGCCACTTGCCGATCGTGCCCTCGGTGGCGACGAGCGCGACGAGGGCGGTGGGGATGTTGCGGCCGTTCTGGCTGTAGTCGATGGCCTGCTCGGTCACGACAAAGCGCGCGTCCAGCTCGCCGTGCGTCGCCCCCACGCGCGGCGCATTGGGCACCTGCGCGCGCGGCCGGGCGCTGGAGTTGGGAAAATAGAACTGCGGGACGACGCGAAACGGGATCTTCGCGTGCTGGATTTCCCCGCCGTGGGAAAAAACCGCGTCCGGGATCGCGACGACGTCGTCATACGCCGGATTGCTCACATCGACGATGGCGACCTCGTAGTCGCGGAAACTTTCCGAGTAGTTGCGCGACGCCCCCTCGACGATCGTCATCTGAAAATCTTCCTGCAGGATGCCGGTGATGAGTTCGCCGACGAGCAGGACGATGACGCCGGAATGAATCAGCTGGATGCCGGCTTTTCTCCACACGAGTTTCAGGCGGTAGAGGTGCGCGGAGATCAAGTTGACGAGCAGCAGGCCGCCGATCAGATAACCGCCGGGAAAAACGGGGACGCGAGAGCCGCCGGTGTCATGCACGACGACGAAGCTGCGAAACCATTTCTCCTGAATGCCCCAGATGCCGAGATGCACCTGATCGAGGGTGGAGAAAAACACCAGCACCATGCCCAGCGCCAGCAGCACGACGGTGAGCTTGAGCGAAACGAAGAAGTCGCGGACCGAGCGCAGCGAGTCGTTCATTGGGCGCCGGGCTTGACCGTGTCGAGAAACGCCGTGAACGCCGCCTGCTCCTGAGCGACGAGCGCGGCGGGCCCGGTGAGCTTGAAGAACCACGTCGCGTCCCCGTGCGGCACGATCGCGCCGAGGATGCCCTGCGCGCCCGCGCCATTCACCACGGCGAGCGTGATATGCAGGCCGTTGCGGTCGAGGTGTTGCGTGGTCGAAGCGAGTTCGGCTTCGGCGATGGGTCCGAGCCCGATCTGGCCGCGCCAGCGGTTGATGTTCGCGAGATCGCCGCCGACATCGCCGGGAAACGCCATGATCGACATGTCGCCGTCGCCGCCGGTGCCTTTTACGGTGTAGCTGCCCTTGCGCATCCCGCCGGGATCCTTGGCGGTCCAGTGCGCGGGCGCCGTCCAAGCCAGAGCCGCACCGCTGGCGGTCGGGACCGGTGTGCCCGACATCGGGGTGGCGGCCGGCGCGGGTGTGTTGGCCGCGGGTGCATTCACCGCGGGCGTCCCGGCCGGGGGCGGCGTTTCCTTGGCGACGCGATAGGATTGGACCTCGGGCTTCTTGCAGCCCCCGAGGGCAACGGTGAGCGCAATCAGGGCGGGGAGGGTGCGGCGGACAAGCATGGGAGGCGCATTACCACGGGCTCGCGCGGAAAGTTCAAATCAAACCTCCGCGATCCGTGCGGCCATTACCGCGACGCGCAGACGCTATCAGCCGGTGTTGCGCTCTGTAGCCCTGTAGGCTACAGGGAGAAAATTCGTGCTCGAACCGCGCCACATCGCTTGCCAGCCTGACGGTCCTGTTACTGTTTCGTGCGTGCCCGTCCGGCGCGTGCGGCGTGTTCTCCCCCTCATCCCTATGAAAATCACCCCTGTCCGTGGATTCTTATTTGCGGGCGCACTCTGCGCCCTTGTTATCGGCGCGCGAGCGCAAGTCATCGAGCTGCGCGCGGCCATCAACGCCGCGCAGGAACCCAACAACTCCTCCACCTCCACCGCCACCGGGAGCGCGATTATGCTCTACGACGTCGTCGCGAATACGTTCGATCTCATTATCTCGATCAGTGGGATGACGAACCCGGCGACCGCCTCGCACATCCATGAAGGGGCAACGGGCGTGAACGGCTCCGTGGTCACCTCCCTCGGTGCCGATGCCGCCTACACGCGGAGCGGCAGCACGCTCACCCAGACGTTTCGCGGCGTCACGCACGGCGGTGACAAGCTCACGCTCATCCGGGGTGGGGCTTACTTCAACATCCACTCCGCGCAATTTCCCGGCGGCGAAATCCGCGGCCAGCTCATCGCCCGGCCGGTCCGGCTCTATGCCAACATGGATGTCGCCCAGGAGGCGCTGCCCAATCCGACGGTGAATTTTTCCGGCGTAAATAATTTCGGCGGCGCCGTCCTCCTCTACGATCCCACGGCCAACACCGTCACGATTCGCCATTCGCTCTACAATTTCACGAGCACCTTCACCAATTCGCACATCCACACGGGCGCCCCGAACGTCAACGGCCCCGTTATCACCCCGCTTGGCAACAGCCCCACCGCCGGATCCTACAATTCCAACAACGGTCACATCTCCGGCAACCACGATGCGGTTCCCTATTCGGCGACGATTGCGGACATCACCGCGCTGCTGACCGGCGGCACCTATTTAAATTATCACAGTCAGGCGTTCGGTGGCGGACAGTTGCGGGGGCGCATCCTGATGTCCACCGAGACGCTCAACACCCGGCTCGGCAATCTCTCCGTCCGCAGCTTCGTGGGCACTGGCGATCAGGTGCTGATCGGCGGCATCAGCGTCCAGGGGACGGAGCCCGTGCGCGTGCTGATCACCGCCAAGGGACCGTCGCTCACCGCTTTTGGCGTGACTGGTGTCGTGGCGAATCCGCAGCTCACGCTCTTCGATTCCGCCAGCCGCCAGATTGCGTTTAACGACGATGTCGGGGTGATCCCGGCGAATTCGGAACTCTCCCGCATCCCCAATGTGCCCACGAACCCGCTGGAGTCGGCGATCGTCGTCGTGCTGCCGCCAGGCAACTACACCGCGATCGTTTCCGCCACCGCTGGCACGGGTGTCGCGTTGCTTGAGGCTTACGATCTGCGGAATCTGCAATCGACTATCGCGGTGGCAGCGCTGGAGCCGGCGCGCGCCGCGTCCCCGACGCAGACCGTCGCCAGCATCAACGGCAAGGCCGGCACGCAGCCCGAACTGTGCGTCGCGACGCCGCTCGTGATTGTCGCCGCGCGCTAAGCCGCTTCGCACTCGAACCCACTCAACCCGGTGCCTTCGCGGTGCCGGGTTTTTTCTTTTGCGGAGGCAGCGAGTGCGCGAAATAACTCCCCGATGACGGTTCATCCCCTCGGCGATTCCGCCGCCGTGATCGTCCTCGGCGAAATGATCGCGCCAGGCGTCGCGGCACGGGCGCGCGCAATTGCGACGGAAATCCTGCGGCGCGAATTCGCGTGGGTCGTCGATATCGTCCCGGCGTTTGCCAGCGTGGCCGTGCATTTCGACCCGGTGCGGGCGCCGGAGTTTAGCGCGGTGCGCGCAGAACTGGTGGCCTTGGTGGCGGGCGCGGAGAGTCTCGCGGCCGCCGTCGAGTCGCGCACGGTTGAAGTCCCTGTCGTCTATGGCGGCGATGCCGGCCCCGATCTTTCGGACGTGGCGCGCCACACCGGACTCGCGCCCGCCGAGGTGATCGCGCGGCACGCGGCGGCGGACTACGAGGTCCACGCGATCGGATTTTCGCCGGGTTTTCCGTATCTCGGTGGGCTACCCGCCGAACTGGCGATGCCGCGTCGGGTCACGCCTCGCGCGCGCGTGCCCGCCGGCAGCGTGGGGATCGGCGGGGCGCAGACCGGCGTCTATCCGCTCGCCTCGCCCGGCGGCTGGAATCTCATCGGCCGCACGCCGCTCGCGCTGTTCGATCCGCACCGCGCCGAGCCCGCGCTGCTGCGGGCGGGGGACCGCGTGAAGTTTCGAGCCGTGACTGCGGGAGATTTTTTCAATGCGGCCGGAGGAGGATCGCCGGCACCGGAAAAGCGCAACGCGCGGAGTCCGACGGCGGTGGAAATCGTGCGGCCCGGAATGTTCAGCACCGTGCAGGATCTCGGCCGGCCCGGACACCGTGCGCTCGGCGTGCCGTTGGGCGGCGCCGCCGATTCCTTTGCCCTGCGGCTGGCAAATCTGCTTGTGGGCAACGCCGAGGATGCTGCCGCGCTGGAGTTCACCCTCGTCGGCCCCGTGCTGCGTTTTCTCCGCGACGCCCTCGTCGCAATCGCTGGAGCCGAAGTGGTGGGAGTGGCATCGTGGCTCCCGTTTGTCGTGCGCGCCGGGAGTGTCCTCGACCTTTCGCGGTTGGGCGCGGGCTGTCGCGGCTACTTCGCTATTGCGGGGGGAATCGACGTCGCGCCGGTGCTCGGCAGCCGGGGGACTTTTGTGCGCGGCGGATTTGGCGGATTCTCCGGCCGGCTGCTGCAGGCCGGTGATCGCCTGCCGGTGCCCGAGGTGTCCCGCGATCCCGGCGACCACTGGCGGATCGATCCGCGCGTCGTGCCGGAACTGGCACGGCCGGCGACGTTGCGCGTGGTCGCGGGCACGCACGCGGAGGAATTCGACGCCGCGTGGACCATGCACGAGTTCAAAGTCACCGCGCAATCGGATCGGATGGGCGTGCGGTTGAGCGGAGCGGCGCTGCGGCGCGCCACCGCGGGTGAACTGCTCTCCGCACCCGTGACGCCCGGCACGGTCCAGGTGCCGCCGGATGGCCAGCCCATCGTGCTGCTGGCCGATGCGCAGACCATCGGCGGTTATCCGCGCCTTGCGCACGTGATCGCGGTCGATTTGCCGTGGGCGGCGCAACTGCGGCCGGGAGATGCCGTGCGTTTCACGCCGGTTTCGCTCGATGAGGCGCGCCGCCTGGCACACGCGCAGGAGCGCGCACTGGTCTTGCTGCGCGCCGGTCTGGCGCAAAAACTTCGCTGAGATGCCGCACTCCATCGACCTCAACTGCGATCTCGGCGAGGGCGGCGCGCACGCCGCGGAGCTGATGCCGCTCATCACCTCCGCCAACATCGCGTGCGGCGCGCACGCTGGCGATCCTGAGACGATGCGCGCCACGGTCGCGCTGGCGCAGCGGCACGGCGTCGCCATCGGCGCGCACCCGGGGTTTGTGGATCGGGAGAATTTTGGGCGGCGGGAGATTGCATCGACCGGCGCAGAAATCCGCGCGCTCGTCACGGACCAGCTTATCGCGTTGCGAGCGCTCGGGTCGGTGCGACATGTAAAGACCCACGGTGCCCTCTACAACCTCGCCGCCCGTGACGCCGCCGTCGCGCGAGTCGTCGCCGAGGCGGTCGTGGCCATCGACCCGGCACTGCGCTTGTTCGCCCTCGCAGGCAGTGTGCAGATTGGCGTCGCCGAAGAAGTCGGGCTGAGGGTGGTGCAGGAAGTTTTCGCCGATCGCACCTATCAGCGCGACGGTTCCCTCACGCCGCGCTCGCGGCCCGATGCGCTCATCACGAGTGAAGATGCTGCGGTGGCACAGGTGTTGCGGATGGTCCGCGACGGCGTGGTGCGCGCGACGGATGGAACCGATTTTCCCATTCAGGCCGACACCGTGTGCCTCCACGGCGACGGTCCGCACGCCGTCGCCTTTGCGCGCCGACTCAATCGCGAGCTGGGCGCGGCGGGATTCAGGCTCGCCGCTCCCATGTAAAAAATCGGCGTGACGCCGGCCCGGTCGCCGGGCACAGGCTCACAGGCATGAAGACTCTCGTGCGTCGGTTGCGTTCGGTTTTCGTGGCGTCGGCGGTGATCGGCGTGGGCTTCGCGTCACTGCCGGAGGCGCTGAAGGATTTCGATGCGCACGTGGAGCGCACGCGCGCGGCGTTCGAAGTGCCGGGCCTCGCGGTCGCCATCGTGAAGGATGACGCGGTGGTGCTCGAAAAGGGCTACGGGGTGCGGCGGCTCGGCGAGAACTCGCCGGTCAACGAGCACACGCTCTTCGCCATCGCCTCGAACACGAAAGCGTTTACCGCCGCCTCGCTCGCGATTCTGATCGACGAGGGAAAGCTGAAATGGGACGACCGCGTGATCGATCACCTGCCGTGGTTTGCGATGAGCGATCCGTTTGTGACGCGAGAGATGACCGTGCGCGATTTGCTGGTGCATCGCAGTGGCCTCGCCCTCGGCGCGGGCGATTTGCTGTTTTGGCCGGCGACCACCTATACGACCGAGGACGTGGCGCGGCGGCTGCGGCAGGTGCCGCTCGCGACGAGCTTTCGCAGCGCGTATGCCTACGACAACATCCTCTACGCCGTGGCCGGGCTGACCGTGCAGCAAATCGCCGGGCAGCGTTGGGACGATTTCGTGCGCGAGCGGATTTTCGTGCCGGTGGGAATGAGCGAGGCGCGCATCGGAGCGGTGGCGGCGACGGCGGACAACAACGTCGCGGCCGGCCATGCGAGGGAAGATTTCAAGGAGCTGAAGCCGGTCGCCGCAATGTCGTGGGACAACAACATGCCGGCGGGCGGCATCTATGCCCATGTGCACGATCTCGCGAAGTGGATGCTCGTGCAGCTCGGCGGCGGGACGCTGCCGAAGGGAAACGATGGGAAACCTCGCCGGCTTTTCAGCGAGGCGCGGCGCAATGAGATGTGGTCCATCGTCACCCCGATTCCGATCAGCGAGCCGGCTGTGCCGGAGCTGGCGGCGACGAAGCCGAACTTTCTCGGCTACGCGCACGGCTGGGTGATTTCGGACTATCGCGGGCGGCGCGTGGTGTCGCACACCGGCGGCTGGCCGGGGATGGTTTCGCGCACCGCGCTCGTGCCGGAACTGAACCTCGGCGTCGTGGTGCTGACGAATCAGGAAACGAGCGCGGCGTTTCAGTCCGTCGTGTGGCGCGTGGTCGACGCCTACCTCGGCGCGCCGCCGACCGACTGGATCGCAGGCTATCTCGCGGCGAATCAGAAATCGCAGGCGCGCGCGGACGAGAGTTGGGCGAAGCATGTGGCTGCGCGCGATCCGAGCGGGAAACTCACGCTAGCGCTGAAAACTTTCGCGGGGAAATATCGCGACGCGTGGTATGGCGACGTGACGATCGTGGAGGAGAGGGGGAAGCTGGTGCTGCGCTTCAGCAAAACCGAACTGCTCGTCGGCGAGCTGGAACACTGGCAGCAGCAGACCTTCATCGTGCACTGGCGCGATCGGTCGCTGAATGCTGATGCGTGGGTGACGTTTGCCCTCACGCCGGATGCGAACGTCGAAGAGGTCAAATTGGCGGCGATCTCGCCGTTGACGGATTTCAGTTTCGATTTTCACCACCTGCGGCTGAAGCCGGTGCGGTAACGGAGAGGCGCGGACACGAGGTCCGGCCCTACGGATCGAAAGCGCGGTGGCTCACTGCGCCTCGATGGCGACGAGGCACACGTCGTCGTCGAAGTCGGCGTGGCCGCTGAATGATTTTACCTCGGCGAGGAGGCGGTCGCTGACCTCGGCACCGGAGAGACTGCGGGAGCGTGTGAGCAGTGCGCTCAGTTTTTCCTCGCCGTAGAGCGCGCCCGTCGCATCGGCCGCCTCGACCACGCCATCCGTATAGCCGAAGAAGAGATCGCCGGGTTGAAAGGCACAGACGTGTTGCGTGTAGGTGAAGTCGGCGAGCAGGCCCGCGGCGGGTTCCGGGTCCGCGGGGGCGAGACGCGCGATGGTTTCGGAATTGGCGTGGCGCACGAGCGGCGCCGGATGGCCGGCATTGCCGTAGGTGAGCGTGTGTCGCGCGGTGTCGATCACGCCGAAGAACACGGTCGCGAAAACGGGCTGCCCCAGCTGCTCGATAAGCGGCATCAGGCAGTGGTTGATCTCGGCGAGCACATGCACGGGGTCGGCGGCGCGCGCGCCCATCTCCTCGACCACACCGCGGATGAGCGCGGTGAGCAAGCCGGCGCGGACGCCGTGGCCCATCACGTCGCACACGAGCACGCCGCACTGCGTGTCGGAGAGTTGCACGATGTCGAAGAAATCGCCGCCGAGCGTCGTAGTCGGGAGATAGCGGTGGGCGAAGCGCAGCGCGCTCAACGCGGGCGCGGCCCCGCGCGGGAAGACCGGGTAGGCGCGGTTGAGAAACGCCTCCTGCATCTGCCGCGCCATGCGCAGATCGGTTTCCATCTCGGTGCTGCGGCGTTGGAGCTCGTCCTCGGCCTTTTTGCGGCGCGTGATGTCGTGGCTGATGCCGACCAGACCGATGAGTTGCTGGCGCGTGTCGCGCAGCGGCACCTTGGTGACGAGCGACCAGTGGATGTCTCCGGCCGGGCCGAAGTCGGATTTCTCCTGGTTGAAAATCGGCGTTCCCGTCTGCATGACCTGCCGGTCATCGGCGAGCGCCTGCCGGCCGCGTTCGCCGGGGAAAAAATCGAGCGTGGTCTTGCCGATCACCTCGGCTTGGGATTTGACGCCGAGCGCCGCGATGTGGGACCGGCTGCTGAGCACATAGCGCGAGGCGGTGTCCTTCACGTAGAGCCGGCTCGGCAGGTGATCGATGATCGTGCGGAGGAGGTTGCGCTCCTCGGTGAGTTTCTCCTCGGCGTCCCGGGTGGCGGTGACATCGCGCGTGAGGCCGAAGGTCCCGATGATCTGTCCGGCGGCGTCGCGCCACGGAATCTTGGTGCTGGAGGCCCAGGCCTTGGTGCCGTCGCGCATCGTCGTCCGCTCGATCTTGGCGATGACCGGGCGGCCGGTGCGGATGATTTCCTGTTCGTCGCTGAAGGCGCGCTGGGCGTGCTCGGCGGAGAAGAAGTCGTAGTCGCTCTTGCCCACGCAATCCGCCGGCGAAGCCGCGCCGAGCGAGCGGGCGTGAGCGGCATTGTTGCGGACAAACCGGCTCTGCAGATCTTTGAAATAAATCCGGTCGGGGCTGTTGTCCATCAGCACGCGCAGGATCGAGGAGTCGAGCGACTCGGCGGAAGGCGGGGACGTGGACGACGGAGTGAGAGGCGTTTCGCTCATCAGGAAACGCCGACGATGATTGCCTGCACGGTGGCTGGCAACTCCGGTTGTCGGCCGGCGGCCGGGCGGGCGCATCTCACTTTCTTGCCCGCTTCACTGCGCGGAAATGCGTCGCAGCGTAGCACGGGCAGGCCCGTGTTGATTCAGGAAACGCGGTCAGGCTGACCGCGCTACGCCCGGGGTTGGCCACAGTCGCACAAAGGCTGATTTGCGCCCGGCCGGCCGAATCACTCCTTCACGATCGTGAACCAGTCGCGCTTCTCGCCCTTGTCGTTGAGGAAGACCACGTCGAGCTTGAGGCCGGTGATGTCGACGACCGTCGAGCCGGCTTCGTTGATCGCCAGGTAGAATGCGGGGTGGTTCAGCGCGGGTGGCTTCGTCGCGGAAGCGGCGTGGCCGGCGCTGCCGGTGACGATGTTGATGTCGCCGAAGTGCGGCGTGCGGGCGCGCGGCTTGCGATAGACGCCATCGCCGTCGGCGCGACCGGTGACTTTTTGTTTCACGTGCTGCGTGGCGTCGAAGGTTGGGCTCTTACCGTAGTGGCCGTCGAGCAGCCACGAGCGCTCATAGACGTGCGAGTGGCCGGTGAGAATGAGATCGACGCCGCCTTGCTCGAGCACGGGGAGGAATACGGCGCGCATATCGTTCATGCGCGCACCGCTGTCGGTATCCTTGTCCGAGTCGTGCGTGCCCTTTGTGTAGGGCGGATGGTGGAAGTAGGCGATGATCCAGTCGCGCGACGTGGCGGCGAGATCGGCCTTGAGCCACTGCAACATCGCGCCGTCAGGCGAGCGGTCGGAGTCGTGCGAATCGAGGCAGACGAAGTGGGCGTTGGCGTAGTCGAACGAGTAGTAGGCCTCGGTGCCCGACGCGACGCCGCCGGCCTGCGCGCGCGTCGGCAGCGTGAAGATGTCGTAGTAAACGCCCGACTGCGTGATCGAGTTGGCGCTCTTGCCGTCGTGATTGCCGAGGGCGGGCCAGAGCGGCGAGGTGGCCAGCGTCTTCGGATAAACCTCGAAGATTGCCTTTTGATAGTCCGAGTCGGTGCCATCGGGGTAGGCGTTGTCGCCGAGGATCAGCCAGAAGTCGGTGGCGCGGGTGCCGGTGAAGTTGTAGTAGGCGTCGCGCACGGCGGCTTGCACGGCGTTTTTGGTGCCGGGATCGCCGAGGACCCAGAAGCGCATGGGGGCGGCGGGGCCGACGGGCGGCGGGGTGGTGAACGTGTTGATCGCCGCTCTGCCGGGAGCATCCTCGACCTCGGCGGTCGCCTTGGTGGTTTCGGTCTTGGCCTTGATGGTTTCCGGAACCTTCGCCGCAGCCGGACCGACCGAGTAGAAATACTTCGTGCCCGGCTTGAGGCCGGTGAGCTGGACGATGTGCTCGGCGGAGATGCCCTCGGCCTTGGCGCTGCTCGTGAGCTGCGCGCGCTCGGTGCCGTAGTTGACGATGGAGGATTCCGCGAAGTCGGTGCGCCAGCGGACCACCATGCTGGTCGGCGCCGCCGATTGCAGATAGGGGCCGCGGATAATGGTGGTGGCGCTTTGCAGGGCCGGCAGCGCGAAAAGGAGGCCGAGGCAGGGGAGGGCGAGACGCAGTTTCATGGGGAAAAATTCATGGGCGAGTGCCACCGAAACGAGCGAGCTCGGCGGTGAGTTTCACGGTGTCAGGCGCGGCCCGCAGCCACTCGGGCAGCGACTCAATCGCCGCGAGCGCGGCAGAGTAGGCGGCGCGCGCTTCAGCCACCCGGCCCGCTCGCGCCAAAAGATCACCGCGGCGTTTGAGCCAGCTTTCCCGGCGCTCGCTCTCCGCGGCGAGCCGATCGAGGCGGGCGGCGGCGGCATCGATGCGGCCCAGCGATTCCTCCAGCGCGAGCGCCCGGAGATGCAAGGTCACCACGGAGCCGAGCCGGGCAATGCCCTCGTCGAGGCTGCGAATCGCCGCGTCGGCGGGCAAGAGCGCGGCGCGTTCGAGAAAAAGATCCGGGGCCGGGGCGGACGCGCGCGCCAGCGCGGCATCGTAGTCGAGGCGCGCGGCGTCGCGCGCACCGAGAGTCGCGTGCGTGCGGGCGCGGAGGATGAGTGCCTCGAGATCGTCGGGCGTGCGCGTGAGTGCCTGATCGAGATGCGTCTTGGCCTCGGTCGCATGACCGGTGGCGAGGGACAGCGCTCCGCGTAGCATGGCGAGGCGCGGAAGATGCGGCGAGAGCTCGTCGGCGCGGAGATAGTTCGCCTCGGCGGCGATCCAGTCTTCGTGGCGCGCGTAGAGTTCACCGCGCTCAAGGTAGAGCGCAGCTTCGCCCGGAGCGGCGGCGATCTGAGCATTGATCCGCGCGACGGCGTCTTCGATCTCCGGGTGCGCGCGCGTGCTCAGGCCGGAGAGGCCGATGAGCACGAGGGCGAGCATGAGATGACGCACGCGCCGAGTTGAACGAAAACACGTCATGGGACAACGCCACGCATGACGGTCGCAAAAACGTAACGTTTCGTCCGGTTTAGGTATTGAACCGGAACAACGCCACATCGCCGTCGGCGAAGACGTATTCCTTCCCCTCGAGCCGGTATTTCCCCGCATCGCGCGCGGCCGCCACACTGCCGAGGGTGGTGAGATCTTTGTAGGAGACGACCTCGGCTTTGATGAACCCCTTTTCGAAATCAGTGTGGATGACGCCCGCGGC
>JANXSC010000580.1 GCA_025352845.1 Opitutaceae bacterium | reverse complement strand
GATCCGCAACACCTACCAGATGCACAGCGAGGGCATCCTCTCGGCCTACAAGGACAACTCCGCGGTCGTCACGGGCTCGCGCGGCGGACGCTTCTTCGTCGACCCGAAGACCAACGAGTACGCCGCGCACGACGAGGACATCCACATCCTCTGCAAGGTCGAGACGCACAACCACCCCACCGCCATCTCCCCGTTCCCCGGCGCCGCCACCGGCTCCGGCGGCGAGATCCGCGACGAGGGCGCGACCGGCCGCGGCGCGAAACCCAAGGCCGGCCTCGTCGGCTTCACCGTTTCGAATCTCCGTCTCCCCGGTGCGATCCAGCCGTGGGAAAAGGAAAACGGGAAACCCAACCGCATCGTCTCCGCCCTCGACATCATGATCGAGGGCCCGCTCGGTGCCGCCGCCTTCAACAACGAATTCGGCCGCCCCGCCATCAACGGCTACTTCCGCACCTTCGAGCAGGCCGTGCCTTGCGGTGTAGCCGGGGTCGCCGACCCCGGTTCCGGCCTCAGCGAGGCCGGCTACAAATCCGAACTCCGCGGCTATCACAAACCCATCATGCTCGCCGGCGGTCTTGGCAACATCCGCGCCGACCACGTCAAAAAAGCCGCGATCAACCCCGGCGACAAACTCATCGTCCTCGGCGGGTCCGCGATGTTGATCGGCCTCGGCGGCGGCGCCGCCAGCTCGATGGCGAGCGGACACGGCAACGAGGATCTCGATTTCGCGAGCGTCCAACGCGACAACGCCGAGATGGAGCGCCGCTGCCAGGAAGTCATCGATCGCTGCTGGGCCCTCGGCGACGCGAATCCCATTTCGTTCATCCACGATGTCGGCGCCGGCGGCATGTCCAACGCGTTGCCCGAACTCGTCAACGACGCCGGTCGCGGCGGCAAGTTCAACCTCCGCGCGCTGCCCAACGACGAGCCCGGCATGTCCCCGCTCGAAATCTGGTGCAACGAATCGCAGGAGCGTTACGTCCTCGCCATCCCCGCCGCGCACTTGGCCACGTTCCAAAAACTCTGCGAACGCGAGCGCTGCCCGTTCGCCGTCGTCGGCGAAGCCACGGAGGAAAAACAACTCGTCCTCGAAGACACCTATTTCAAAAACCGCCCCATCGATCTCCCGCTTGAGGTGCTCCTCGGCAAACCGCCGCGCATGCACCGCACCGACGCCACCCTCGCGCGTCCGCACCATCCGCTCGATCTCACCACGCTCACCCCCGCGCCCACTGGTCCGAAGAAACCGTTCAATGCCGAGACCGCTGTCGCCACCGAGCGCGCCGCCCTCGCCGAGGCCATCCGCCGCGTGCTCTCGCATCCGACCGTCGCCGACAAAACGTTCCTCATCTCCATCGGCGACCGCACGCTCGGCGGCCTCATCGCCCGTGATCAAATGGTCGGCCCGTGGCAGGTTCCCGTCGCCGATTGCGCGGTCACTGCTGCCGCCTTCGACGTTTACACCGGCGAAGCCATGGCGATGGGCGAACGCACACCCGTCGCCGTCAACAACGCCGCCGCCTCCGCCCGCCTCGCCGTCGGCGAAGCGCTCACCAATCTCGCCGCCGCGCAAATCGGCGACCTCGGCAACGTGAATCTCTCCGCCAATTGGATGGCCGCGCCCGCCATCCCCGGTGACGGCGCCGATCTCTACGCCGCAGTCCAAGCCGTCGGCATGGAACTCTGCCCTGCCCTCGGCATCACGATCCCTGTCGGCAAAGACTCGATGAGCATGAGCACTGTCTGGCAGGACGCGGTCACCTCCGAGAAGAAACGCATCACCGCCCCCGTCTCGCTCATCGTCTCCGCCTTCGCCCCCGTCGCCGACATCCGCCTCACGCTCACGCCGCAGCTGAAAAATGGCGCGGGCGTCTCCCCCGTGGGCTTGGAAAGCGCCGAACACGGGCGAGCCGCCCGTGCCACCTCGGACGACACGATCCTCCTCCTCATCGACCTCGGCCGTGGCAAGAACCGCCTCGGCGGTTCCATCCTCGCGCAAACCGTTTCGCAGATGGGCGAAGCCACCCCCGACGTCGATCAGCCGAAGGACCTGAAAAATTTCTGGAACGCGATCCAGCTCCTCGGCCGCCAGCAAAAACTCCTAGCCTACCACGACCGCTCCGACGGCGGCCTGCTCGCCACCGTCGTGGAGATGGCTTTCGCCGGTCACACCGGCGTCGACCTCGACATCCCCCAGGGCCACGAAGTCTTCTCCGCACTCTTCAACGAGGAACTCGGCGCCGTGATCCAAATCCGCGCCGACAACCTTGACGATGTTTCGCTCACGCTCCGCGAACACGGATTCAAAGCCTGCACCACCCGTGTCGGCACCCTCAACCGCACGCACACCTTCCGCATCACCCGCGGCGGCAAAACCCTCTTCGTGGAAAACCTCTTCGCCCTCCGCGCCATCTGGTCCGACGTCACCCGCCGCATCGCCGCGATGCGCGACAACCCCGCCGCCGCCCAGCAGGAACACCAACTCCGCCTCGACTCAAAAAACCCCGGCATCACGCCGAAGGTGACATTCGATTTCGGAAAATTGCCCACGGAACACACCGAAAACACGGAAAGGAAATCCGTTGGTCTGAGTTCCGTGTCTTCCGTGTATTCCGTGGGCCAATCTCGCCCGCCCATCGCCATCCTCCGCGAGCAAGGCGTGAACGGCGAAGTCGAGATGGCCGCCGCCTTTACCCGCGCCGGCTTCAAGGCGATCGATGTCCACATGACGGACATCCTCAGCGGCCGCGTTTCGCTCCGCGACTTCCGCGGATTCGCCGCGTGCGGCGGCTTCAGTTACGGCGATGTCCTCGGCGCCGGCGCAGGCTGGGCGAAGAGCATCCTCTTCCACGAACGCGCCCGCGCCGAATTCGCCGCGTTCTTCGCCCGCGCAGACACGTTCGCGCTCGGCGTCTGCAACGGCTGCCAGATGATGAGCAACCTCCACGCGATCATCCCCGGCTCCGACCACTGGCCGCGCTTCGTGCAAAACCGCAGCGAGCGCTTCGAGGCCCGCTTCGCCTCGGTGAAAATCGAGCCGTCGCCCAGCATTCTCTTCGCCGGCATGGAAGGTTCCGTGCTCCCCATCGCCGTCGCCCACGGCGAAGGTTTCAGCGAGTTCGCCGACACCGCCGAGATGCAGCGTTGCAGCGACTCCGGCCTCGTCGCCGCGCGCTTCGTGGACAACCACCACCGCGTGACCGAGCACTACCCGCTCAACCCGAACGGCTCCCCCCAAGGCATGACCGCGCTCACGACGACCACCGGCCGCGTCACGATCATGATGCCCCACCCCGAACGCG
>JANXSC010000576.1 GCA_025352845.1 Opitutaceae bacterium | reverse complement strand
GATCGTCTTGCCGCGCTGGAACGAATTGGCCCCGCTCAGCGAGATCGACATCGACACTTGGTTGTTGGAATTCATCGCGTCCAGGAGGTCGGCGAGCCGGCCGCCCCAGCCCGATTCGAACGGCTGGTCGGGAATGCTGCTTTGCCACTGGGTCGCCTGCTCGTTGTGCGCGAAGAGCTGCGGCGGCAGATTTTGGCCGGCCTTGTAGTTCGCGAGGGTCGTGGGACGGACGAGGGTGCCGACATTGGCGAGCACGGCCATTTTTCCCTGGGCGAACAGTCCTTGCAACTCGGGCACTGAGGCGTGCAGGGCGTAGCTGCGGCCGTCGGAATATTTTTTGGCCGCGATCGGAAGCAGACCGGCCCGCGCAACCGCGAGTTCGGCGCGGGCCGAGGCGTAGGCGGCGTAGCTCGACACATCGGAGGGGATGATGAGGTTGGTGGCGTCGTTGCCGCCGCTGAGAAAGAGGCAGACGAGTGCCTTGTAGTCGGCGGGGAGCGCCGCGGCGCGACTGCGTTCGAGTCCGTCGGCGGCCACGGCTCCGATGGCGCGGAGCTGGCCGAGGGCGGAGAGGATGCCGGTGGTGCCAACGGCGGCGCAGCAGGCCTGGCGAACGAAAGCGCGGCGTGAAAGATCGGGTGCGGGTTGCGCTTTCATGGGATTATTTCTGCAGAGCACCGGAGGGCGACGTGATCGTGAACTGAATCGCCGTTTGCACGCGCTCAGTGTCGGTGGCCGTGGCGGGCAATGCGGTCAGCGCGTTCACGATGCGGGTGCGTGTAGCGGTGGTCATCTGGTTCGCGCAGAAAATCAGGTTCAACTGATCGACGAGCGCGGCGGGAGCCTTCGCGTTTGGAAGGTAAGCGGAGTAATCCAATCTGATGAACGGCGAAAGTCCGGAGGGCGGCTCCGGCAATGTGGCCGGATTGCGATACATGAAATTCATCATCTGGTTCGGCACTTGGATGGCGTAGAAGGAATCCGTGATTTCCAATTCCGGCGCGACCAATCCCGCCGCGGCCATCGTCCCCGGCGGGGAATAGGTCGGGGAGAAAAAATTAAAGACAGTCGGCGAAGCGAGGGGCCTCTGCCCGAGGTTGTTGGGAGACGCGAAGAAGCCAGAGGGAACAATACTCGGGAGACTCCTCGGATCGTCAGAATAACTGTCCATGAATCGCCCGTTCGGAGCCGCGGCGTTGAGTGCGCGGAAAAAGGACGTGGCGCGGACGAGGGGTTCCTTGATTTTGCCATAGCCTGCGTTACCGAGGACAGCAGGCGAACGCGCCTCATAGTCGGTTAGAATCGCGCGCACGACGGCACCAAGATTCCCCTTCGTGCCCGAACCATCGTTGGCAAAAATCCGGGCGACGCGATAAACGTAGGCCGGACTCGGATTGCTCGTGACGAGGCGCTGGATGAGCTGCTTGCAGATAAACGGTCCGGTGTTCGGGTGGTTGAAGAGCGTATCGAGCACGATTTTCAAATCCTGCGGGCCCGTCTGATTGGCGGGAATTACCGTAGGAGGGGCGTTCGCCAATGGCACCTGCTGCACGCTCACGATGCTTTTCAGAGTCTTGTCGTGAAAGGCGTCGAAGTAACGCATCGGCAGGAGCCAGGCGTTGGTATCGCTGCGAACTGGAGTTTGCGTCGTGCTGGGAGGACCGCTCATGAAAACACCGGCATTGGTGGTGTTGGCAGCACCGACGGCCCACGACCAGCCGGTGAAGACCTTCGCCGTCTCAGAGATTATGGTCTGACTGTAGGTCGGGATCGGTAGCCCGGCGGAATCGAGCAGCAGGGTGCCGTCGGGCTGGAGTTGCACGAGGCCGATGCTGAAGAGCTGCTGAACTTCACGGGCGTAATTTTCGTCGGGTGCGGTGCCACTCGCGAGGTCGGATTTCTGGTTTTTGATGTAGGTGAGCCAAGTGCCCATCATGGGATTCAACGTGATGTCTTCCAAAAGCTGGCGATAGTTGCCGAATGCCTGGCTGACCAAAATGTCGTAGTATTTCACCATCGCCTCGGTCTCGAAGTCATCCCCAATAACAAAGATTTCACTCAGGGCGAAAGCCACCCGTTGCCGCAGTTGGTCAGGACCGGTGATCGTCGTTTTCCACCACGAGGCATACCAGTTGTGGACGCTCAAATAGTAGATGACCGGATTGGTCGGATCCGAAGGCCTCGCCGGGTTCGGGAAGGCCGCCACGTCGGCGCGAATCGCGGCCAACGCCGAAGTCGCCGGCATCGCCATCTGGTCGTCGAGGTAGCCGGGGATGCCACGGGCCATGAGAGCATCGATGGTTGTGGCGGTCGGGCCGAAGGTCGCCTGCGTGAGGAAGCGTGCGGCGTCCGTCTGGGTCGGCGACGTGAGTGCGGTTGCCGGAAGCGCGGGCGGCGGGGCGGGCGCGGTGAAGGTCGTCGATCCGCTCGTCAGTGCGAAGCCGCCCTGCAGTTCGCCCGCCGAAAAATTGCTGCTGTCGATGCTGACGAACAGCTGGCCGTTGACCATCGCGGCGATGAGGTCGGTGGTCGAATAGGTGCCACTCGCGGGGAAGGTCCACGTGAGCGCATTGGCCTGGCCGCGGGGCAGGTTGAACACGAAATTCCCGCTCGACGCGGAGCTGCCGATGACGAGATGGGCGGAGGTCGCGGAGGAACTGAGGTTGGAAAAATTGACGCTGACGGTCGCGACGTTGGTGTTCGGATCATACAGGATCGTTGCGTAGCCGGAGGCGGTGGAGGTGGTCGCGGCGCTACTGGGACGAAGATTTGCGTAGTAGAGGCGCGGCGTGGGACTCGCGAGCGCCGTCGGCGTCCCGGTAGTGTTTGTGATGTCGTAGACCTCGATGAGGCCGACGCCGGCGGTGCCGCCACTGTTGCCGGCGAGCTGCACGGTATAGGAGCCGGGGTTGACGGTGATGATTGTGGCGGCGTCTCCGGCCGAGGAAGCGAACGCACCGGCCTGCGCAGTGGCGGAGGCGAGGGCCGAGACCCTGCCGTTGGCGACAGCCGTGGCGATGGCCTGCGCGTTGGCATCGAAGACGGTGAGCTTCGGATCGGGGAGCGTGCCGGGCACGCCGAAGCCGGAGAGCGCAGGGCCGATGCCGCGGACG
>JANXSC010000558.1 GCA_025352845.1 Opitutaceae bacterium | reverse complement strand
AAAATTAGTCACTGCGCGATTAGCAAAATCTTCGTCGATAATTAATCAGCGCTTCCTTAGTGGTTCAAAAAATCCGTCCTTCTTTCCCACCATGCTCACCCGCAAATTCACCCACACTCTCTCCGCCCTCGCGCTCGCGGTCGTCGCGCACGCCGCCGACATGCCGCTTAAAGTCGAAATGCCCAAGCCGCTCTTCGCCGGCACGCCCCGCCCGATCTCGCTGGCCAACCTCGAGCCCGCCGGCATCAAGCGCCCCGACCTCATGGTGCCCGCCGGCACCACGCTTCTCTCGAAGGGTAAGAAGGTCACCAGCAGCGATGCGCTTCCCGTCATCGGTGAACTCTCGTTCCTCACCGACGGCGACAAGACCGGCATCGACGGTGCCTACGTCGAGCTCGGGCCGGGGACTCAGTGGGTGCAAGTCGACCTCGGCGCCTCCGCCAAGATCGCGGCCGTCGCCGTCTGGCACTTCCACTCGCAGGCGCGAGTCTATCACGACGTCGTCATCCAGATTTCCGATGACGCCGATTTCAAGAAGGGCGTAACCACGATCTTCAACACCGACGACGACAACTCCTCCAAGCTCGGCAAGGGCAAGGATCTTTCCTACGTCGAGACGAACAACGGCCGCGTCGTCGCCGCCAACGGCGCTTCCGGTCGCTACGTCCGCCTCTACAGCAACGGCAACACCTCCGATGAGCTGAACCACTACTGCGAAGTCGAAGTCTTCGGGACGCCCGCGAAGTAATTCCTTTTCGCGCATGCGAAAATCAAACGGCCGGGAACGTGCATAGCGCATGTTCCGGCCGTTTTGTTTTGCGCGTTGCTTGGATTGTGTAGGTCAGCTCGCTTGGCGCGGATTGGGCGCGCAAGCGAGCTGGCCTACTTATACCAACGTCCCGTGAGAATTGGACTTATTTCCGCCCGATGTAGCCGGGGTCGCCGACCCCGGACCGAGGTCAGCGACCTCGGCTACACCTGAACCAAAGGTCTAGAAATCATGGGCGATTGGTATTATTGAGACTTAGCCATAGATATGACGGCGCGGGTTTGAAAGTAGGGCGGATCTCTGACCCGCCCTCGGGAGCGAAAAGGGCAGGTCGAAGACCCTCCCTACCTCAGCGGCCCGGTCTCTTCTTTGGTTAATCCTCAATGGAAGCAAATTCCAGACAGACAAAAAACTCCCCTACAGCAGCCCCTGATACGCCAGCCACAGCGAGCGGTAATACTTCATCAGCCGCACGGGTTCCTTGCTCTCGGGAATCTCGGCAAACGTGAAGCCGGTGAAGCCGCTCTCGACGAGCCCGTTCAGCAGTTTCCGAAACGGATAATCCTCCAACGCGAGGTCGCGCATGTGGACCGTGAAGATTTTGTTTTTGATCAGGTTGAAGTTGTGGTCCCAGCCGTCGCCTTGGAGATCGGTGGGGTTGGAATTCCAGCACGCGCCGACGTTCGGGTGATTGGCAAAATCGAGGATCGCTTTCGCGTTGGGCACGAGCTGAGTGCCGCTGCCGTGGACTTCCATGCGGATTTGCTGGCCGTGATTTGCCCCAAACTCGCCGAGCTCGCGCAGCGCGCGACCGATTTGCTCCAGCGTTTTCTCGACCGGCACGCCGTTGGGCAGGCCGTTCGGGCGCACCTTCACGCCGGTCGCACCGACATCCTGCGCGAGTAGAATATACTCCTTCGTGTCCGCGATGTCCTTCTTCAGTTTCGCCGGATCGGTCGTGTGGTAGTCGAACGCGCTGCCCATGCTCCAGAGGAGCACGGGCGAATCGGCGAAACGCTTTTTCACTTCGGCACGCTCGGCCTTGCTGAGAGTGACCTCGACGCCGTGCTTGTGGCCGGTGCGTAGCTCCACGCCCTCGAATTTCGCTTCGGTGCAATTCTTGATCAGCGTGGGCACATCCCAGTCCATCCCGAGGTTGTAGGTGACGGTGCCGAGTTTCATCTTCGATTTTTTCGCGAAGCTCGGGCCGCCGGCGCCGTCGGCCTTCTTCGGCGCGGCGTCCGCTTTCCTTTTCGGCTCCGCGCCGAACACACCTGACGAAGCAACACCGAGCGCACCGAGACCGAGGGACGCGTTTCTGAGGAAGTGACGACGATTGGTTTTCATGGGGAGGGGCGCGCAGAGTTGGCGAACGCGTCGCGCGGCGTGCAAGGTCATTTTCATTCTTTGGCCAAGCCGACCGATCACCTGCACCATTGACCAAAACCCAGCGCAACCCTCCGCTACTCCTGCTCGCTACCCCATGAACTCCCCTCGCCTCTTCGCCTTGCTCGCCGCCGCGTTGCTCGCGCTGCTCCCAATCCACGCCCAGACGAATGCCACCGGCACCATCACCGGCCGCGTCTTCAATCCCTCGACCGGCGAGTATCTGCGCAACGCGCAGGTCACCGTTGTCGAGTCTGGCCTAACCACTGTGTCGTCCGATGGCGGCGAGTTCAGTCTCTCACCCGTGCCCGCGGGCAAGGCTACGCTCACCGTCAACTACACCGGCTTTCGTGCCGCGAGCGCCACGCTGACCGTGCCGGCCGGCGGCAGCATTAACCACGAGTTCACACTCGTGAGCACGCTGCAAAACGTCGCGGCCGATGGCACCGTGAAACTCGACGCCTTCCGTGTCTCCACCGAACGCGAGGGCTCCGCCAAGGCCATCATGGATCAGCGGCGTAACATGAACATCACGAACACCGTCGCCTCCGACACGTTTGGCGACAACGCCGAGGGCAACGTCGGCGAGTTCCTCAAACATCTCCCCGGCGTCGAGCTCGATCTCTTTTACGGTGAGGTCCGCACCGTGCGGCTCGGCGGGCTCGGCTCGGAATACACTTCGGTCACGATGGACGGCATCGCGCTCGCGAGCGTCGATGCCAACAACAGCGGCTCCGGCGCCGCGCGCTCCTTCACCATGGAGATGGCCTCGCTCAACAGCATGGAATCGATCGAGGTGTCCAAGACGATCAGCGCCGACATGGACGCCAACGCCCCCGCCGGCACGATCAACCTGCGCACGAAGCGCGCCTTCGATCGCGCCGGCCGCCGCGTCTCGTCGCAGGCCAACGTCGTCGCGCACAGCGAGGCGTTTAACTTCAACCGCTCGCTCGGCCCCGACGAGGACCGCCGCAGCTACAAACTCCGACCCGGCGGCATCCTCGAATACTCCGATGTGTTTCTGAACAAGCGCCTCGGCCTCGTCCTCAACATCAGCGAGTCCAACGTCTATCAGGAAGCCCTCATCAGCTCCCTCGCCTACAGCACCGCGATTACCGCCACCGACCAGCGCCCACTCGTGCCGACCACACTGAACTACCAATGGGCGCCGCGCTTCAACAAGCGCTTCGCCACCACGCTCACCGCCGACTACAAGATCACCCACGACCTCAACATCGGCCTCGGTGTCGTCTACAACTACGCCGATCTCTGGACGCCGCAGCGCACCGTCATCTTCAACGCCGGCACGCGCGCCAACGTCATCGGCACCGACCCGCTGCTTTCGTTCACCTCCTCCGCCAACGGCACCGTGCAGGTCAATCCCGTCGCCGTCTCCAAGATGGGCGAGACCTTGACCCTCCTCCCGCGCCTGGCCTTCAAGCGCGGCAACTTCGACCTCGAGGCCAAGGGCGCCTACAGCGACTCCACCAGTTGGTATGATCCGCTCGGCCGTCGTAACACGATCCGCGACTCCAACAGCCCCACCGCCAGCGGCGTCACCTTCCGCGCCACGCGCGCTTCGCCCCTCGATCCGGGTTGGAATTTTACGCAAGTCGGCGGCCCCGACATCGCGAGCGGCGCGAGCTTCACGAATCCCGCGCTCTCGATCAACGACGGCCGCTTCGGCCGCACCGTCCTCGCGACCGGTGAGATCATCGGCACCCTCAAGACCGCCCGCGGCCTCCCCGTCATCTGGAAGACCGGTCTCAAGACGCGCCAGCAGGCGCAGAAATTCGAGGACGACCAGCTCGCGAGACGCTTCGACTACGCGCCCGGCGGCACACTCGCGCCGGCCGGGGCGTGGGCGAATTTCCGCTCCCCGTGGGAATACTCGCTCGCGATGAACGGCGGCTCCACCGCGTCCTCCAGCGGCCGCACGGCCTTCATGCCCAATCTCCGCGCCCTCACCGAACTCTACCGCAGCAATCCCGCCGATTTCCGCCAGAACTGGGGCACGAACAACGACAATTTCTACCAATCCTACGCCGCCCGCCGCCGCCGGTTCTACGAGCAGATCGACGCCGGTTTTCTCATGGGCACCACGAGCTACCGGAGCCTCACGTTCCGCACGGGACTCCGCTGGGAGAAAACCTCCACCGAGGCCAGCGAGGCCGACACCCGCCCGCCCAGCGAAGTCCGCGCCGCCGGGTTCCCCGTTGGCACCAACAACATCGCCACCACCATCCCCGGCATCCAATACCAGTTTCTCTCGCAGCCCCGCGTGAAGCGCATCGGCGACTACGACAACCTCTTCCCCAGCGCCTCGCTGAAATACAGCTTCGCGCGCAACCTGGATTTCCACTTCGGCTTTAGCTCCACAATTCGCCGCCCCTCCTACGTCAATCTCTCCGGCGTCTGGGTGGTGAACGACGATCCCGCCGTCCGCACCGTCACCGCCCCCAACGCCGGGCTCAAGCCCGAGACCTCCGACAACTACGCCGCGCGTGTCGCCTATTATTTCGAGCCCGTCGGCCAGCTCTCGGCCACCTTCACCGAGCGCAAAGTCACCGACCTCATCGTATCCGACCGGCAAACCGCGCAGGAATTCGGCTACGACGGCACCGAGTATGCCGGCTTCGATTTCATCACCTTCGGCAACGACCCCGGCCGCATCAAAATCCGCAGCATGGAGCTGGAGTATAACCAAAGCCTCTCCTTTCTCGGCACGCTCTTCAAGCGCCTCTCCGTCCGCGGCAGCTACACCCGCCTCTATGCCGAAGTTCCGCGCGCGAACCTCACGCCGCACCTTGCCAGCGGCGGGCTCAACTACTCGCTCAACCGCCTCAACGTTTACGCCAACTGGAACTGGTCCGACGACATCAACACCAATCTCGCCGGCACCACCTACCGCCGCCACCGCGCCAATGTCGATGCCGGCGCCGGCTGGCGCTTCAGCAACACCTACAGTCTCTCCGTCAGCGTGCGAAATCTCACCGACACGCCCTATATCAACATGCAGCGCTTCGTCACCGGCCCCACCGCAATCACCCGCCACGAGACGGTCGGCCAGTCGTGGACGTTTGCGGTCAAGGGCACCTACTGATTCTTTTCGTTGTAGGGCGGGGTCTCCGAACCCCGGCGTCGACACTCGCACCTGCGCATGAATTCCAGCTCCTCGCGCCGGGCGTTTCTCAAACGCGCCGCCCTCCTCTTGCCCGCCGCGCTCGCCGCGCCATCGCTGCAACGCGCGCAATCTCCGGCCCCAGCGCCTGCGAAGAAAATCCCCGCCAAGGAACTCGCCGCCGATCTCGTCATCATCGGCGGAGGCACGGGCGGTTGCGCCGCCGCACTCGCGGCCGCGCGCAACGGTCTGCGCGTGATCATGACGGAGGAAACCGACTGGATCGGCGGCCAGCTCACGTCACAGGCGGTGCCGCCCGACGAAAACGCGCTCATCGAGACCACCGGCGGCACGCGCAGCTATCAGGATTTCCGCACCCGCGTGCGCGACTACTACGCGCGCAATTTCCCTCTCACGGCGGAGGCGCGCGCCAATCCGCGCCTCAATCCCGGCAATGGCAGCGTCTCGAAACTCTGCCACGAACCGCGCGTCGCGCTCGCCGTGCTCGAGGAAATGCTCGCGCCGTTCGTCGCCGTCGGCCGCGTGCAGATTCTCCGCCACCACGTCGCGATTTCTGCTGACGCCACGAGCGAACGCATCGCCGCCGTCCTCGTGCGCCGCCGCGACACCGGCCGCGATCTCGTGTTGCGCGCGCCCCTCTTCGTCGACGCCACCGAGATGGGCGATCTGTTGCCGCTCGTGCGCGCGGATTACGTGACCGGCTACGAATCGCGCCGCGACACCGGCGAGGAGCGCGCCCCGTCCAAGGCGCAGCCTCTCAACATGCAGGCGTTCACCTGCTGCTTCGCGATGGATTACCTCGCCGGCGATGATCACACGATCGACCGCCCGCGAGACTACGCGTTCTGGCGCGACCATACGCCGCCGTTGAATCCGCCATGGGCGGGAAAACTCCTGAGTCTTTTCTACTCCCAGCCGCAGACGCTCAAGCCCTTCAACTACGGCTTCGATCCCGCGAAGGGCACGGGACTGTTCAAATACCGCCGCCTCATCGACCGCACGAATTTCGCGCCCGGCACCTACGCTGGCGACGTCACCCTCGTGAACTGGCCGCAGAACGACTACATGCTCGGCAACCTCTTCGAGGTCCCCGCCGAGGAAGCCGCGCGCCACCTTGATCGCGCTAAGCAGCTCAGCCTCTCGTGGCTCCACTGGCTCCAGACCGAGTGCCCGCGCCCCGACGGCGGCACGGGTTGGAAAGGTCTCCGCCTCCGCCCCGACATCGTCGGCACCGAGGACGGCCTCGCGAAATATCCCTACATCCGCGAAAGCCGCCGGATCAAAGCCGAGTTCACGGTCACCGAAAATCACATCGGCACCGCCGCGCGGGCGAAGCTCACGGGCAAGCCCGCCGCCGAAGTCACCGCTGAGCCGTTCCCCGACTCCGTCGGCATCGGCCACTACAACATCGATCTCCACCCGAGCAGCGGCGGCGACAACTACATCGATTTCGCCGCGCGCCCGTTTCAGATTCCGCTCGGTGCGCTCCTCCCGCGGCGCATCGAGAATCTCCTCCCCGCCTGCAAAAATCTCGGCGTCACGCACCTCACCAACGGCTGCTACCGCCTCCACCCCGTCGAGTGGAACATCGGCGAATCCGTCGGCGCACTCGCCGCGTTCTGCGCGACCCGCAAATGCTCGCCGCGCGCGGTGCGCCACCAGAGCGAACTCCTGCAAGGTTTCCAATCCGCCCTCACCACCCAGGGTGTCCCGCTCGCATGGTCCTAAAAGTGTAAGGCAAAAGACGTTTGTCATTCTTAGCGCAGCGAAGAATCCAGCAGGAGTTCCGCCGCACTTCACGCGTGCAAACGTCCCACTGGATTCTTCGCTGTGCTCAGAATGACAGTTCCTCTCAGACGTGCCCGCGCCTCGTTCTCTTCGTTGCCTTCTGTCCACGATTATTTTTCAAACGGCCACAGCCCCATCGCCTTCATCCGTTTTTCCAAGCCGAACCGCGTGAAGAGTTTCTCTGTTTCCTCCGCCGATCTCCGCTCCGCTTGCAGCGCCTCATCATTCGCCAACGTCCGCACGAAATCGATGATCACGGCGGCGCTGTCGTCGATGAGTTGCGGCGACACCTTGTCGATCGTGTCGGCCATGTCGTGATAATAGCGCACCGACTCGCGCGGAATCGGCGCGTTGAAGGTGATCGTGCGCACGCCGGCGAGTTGGTAGGGCGTGTGATCGCTGGCGAGCCAGTTGATGTTCTCCACGCCTTTCGGCAGACGTTTCGTTTCGCCGCGCGCGGCGTGCCAGCGCTCGAGTGCGGGCACCAGTAAGTCGTCGCCGAGCGCATTCACGCCGATCGGCACGCCCACCATATCGAGATTGATCATCGCCACCACCGGCGCGTCTCCGAGTCGCGCTGCCGCGTGCCGCGAACCGAAGAGCCCCTGCTCCTCGCCGTTGAACCACACGAGTTCGATCGTGTGGTGTGGCGTCTGGCCGCGCAGCGCGAGCGCGAGCGCGTAGAGCTGCGCGATGCCAAGACCGTTGTCCATCGCGCCCTGCCCGAGATCCCAACTGTCGAAGTGCGCTCCGACGATCAGCCGCGACGCCACGCGGCCGGGAATCGTCAGATGCAGGTTCGCGGTCTCGACCGGCCGAGAAAACGATTTCGTTTCCATCCGCACGCGCACCGGTGTGCCGCGCGTGAGCAGCCGCTGCAGCCACCGCCCCTCCTCCTGCGCGATCGAGTAGATCGGCAGCGGCTGCGGCGCGCCCAAAAAACTCCCCGTGCGCGCGAGCAACTGCCCGCCGCCCTCGCGGTTCACAAACAGCACGCCGCGCAATTTCCGCTCGACCGCTCCCCCGACAATCTCGCGCGCCTGCAACGGCGTGCCCGACGCCAGCAACCCGACGCGTCCGCCGAGATCGCCCGCCGGATAGTCCGCGGGTAGTCCGTTACCGATACCGACGACCTCTGCCTCAAACGCCGCGTGCGGCTGCGAAAAACTCAGCGCCGCCACGCGCAACCGCCGCGCCAAAGGCGCGACCAATTCCACGCGATCGTCGCCGCGCTCCCAGCCCGGCATCTGAAACGGCCGCGTCTCCGGCGCGTAACCGAGCGAGCGCAATTCCACCGCGAGCCGCGCCATCGCGCCGGCATTTGCCGCACTGCCCGTCAGCCGCCCGCCGAAATCGTCGCACAACCGCTCCAACATCGCATGCGGCGTCGGCGGCTCCGCGGCGCGCAGCGCGGCGACACACACGCACATGACGACCGCTAGCCACTTGGTAGGGCGGGCTTCAGCCCGCCATCCGTCGCGCTGAGGATTTTCAAGGCGGGCTAAACCCCGCCCTACTCTAAGGCCTGACCGCATCGGTGATCGTGAGGGTTTTGAAATCCAGCACGCGCTTCAACCGCCCGTGCGTGATGGAAAGTTTCCCGCTTCCGACTTCGGCATTCAGATAAGGGCCGGAAAATAATTTCCACTCCCTCGCGTAGTCGACCACGCGGCCATCAACGCGCGGCGCGGCGCCGTAAGTCACTTCGATTTTTTTCCCGCGCAGGCTGGTGAACTTCACGCCCGGCGTCGGCTGCAGTTTGATTTCAAGCGGGAGCCCGCGGATTTTCGCTTTGAATTCCTCCCAGCCCTTGAACTCCGCCGCGGCGGCAGCTTGGAGGATCGTGCCGTTTTTCGCGTGCGGCGAAAGGAGGCGTTTGCCACCTTTCTCCAGCGGACGCCACTCGTAGGGCGCGAGCGGGCGATAGGCGATGTAGGTCTGCCCGCCCTGCGCGAAGAGCCAGCCCGACGCGTCCTCCTCGAGCACGGCGAGATCCTTCGAAAAGAACCCGTTGATCTGTTTCCACGGCGCGCTGTCGGGAATGTCGCTGAGCGAGATGAGCGTGTCGTCGCGCTGGAAAATCTGCTCGTAGGGCGATCCGCCGAGCAGCTTGCTCTCGGCGATGTAGGTCGGTTTGCCCTGCGATGTCACCGCGGTCGGCATGTAGTCGGGCATCTCGGTGAAATACATCATCAGCTCATCCGTGCCGTAGAACGGCTGCATCGAGAAGATCGTATTGTGCATGCCGCGCGGATCGGCGACGGCCCACGTGAGATCCCATGAGTGTTGCTGAATCGGCTGAAGCAACCCGCCTTGGTCAGAGCCAAGCGCGTAGTCCTTCGTGAGGTAACTCGTCTTGTAGACGGGCGCGTTGCGCACGTCGCTGTTGCGCCAGCGGTGGCGCGTGCGCTTGCGCTCAAAGTGCGTGTAGGCCGCGGCGCGATCGGTGCCGATGCGGTAGATGACTTCGGGCAGATCGTAGTGGTCGGCGATGGTGGCAAAGTAGATACCCCAGCCGCCGTAGGCCGCAGGAGGTGGACAGTTGCCGAGCATCTGCCACGCGAAATACGACGAGAGCGCGTTCCATTTTTCGAGCACGGTCGTGTCGTCTGTCCGCGCGTGCGATCCGATGTAGATGCCGTTGAGCGTCTCGACCGTGAAGTCGGCCATCACCCAATCCAGCATCATGCGGCCGCGCTGTTTCATCTCCGGGTCCTTGGCCCACGTCGCGAGAAACAGCATCGGGATCGAATACTCGCCGAGGTAGTGCGTGCAGTCGTATTCGCCCTGCCCGACGGTGGTGGCGAGTTCCATCCAGTGCAGCAGCCACGCGCGCGACTCCGCGGTGATCTCAGCGGAGGTCTTGCCGTTGAACCAGCGATCCTCGCCCTCGCCGGGCCACAGCTGCGCCATCAGGTGCATCGTCGTGTAATACATCACCCAGTGGTTCTCCGTGTCGCCGCGCAGCGGATAATAGGTCCGCCACGCCTCGCGGATCGCCGTCTTTGCCGCCGGCGTGAGCTGGTCGCGGCCGAGATAAGAGATGCACGTGACGGGAAACATCCAAAACATGTCCGCCGCCGGCTTCTTCATCAGTTCGACGATTTGCGCGGAGCACGCCTCGGCATCCTCGCGCAATGCCAGCTTCGCCGCGATCTCGGCGAGGCCGAGCTTCGCCGGATCGCCGGGCGTCGCGAGTGAGGCGCGCCAACGCAGCACCTCCATCCGGCGCGCGAGATATTGATCGCGCCGCATCGCCGGATCTTCGACCGGCGCGGTGGCGGGCGGCGGAGCCAGAAAAGATGGCTGCGCGCGCAGGCCACAGCCGGCGGCCACGAGCGTGAAAAAAGAAACGAGTGGGATAAATATTTTCATGGTCATTTCCGCGGCACGAACACGAGGTCGAACACGGTCGCTTTTTCCCACTGCAGTTTGCGCCAAGTGCGGCCAAAATCATCCGACACATACAAAGGTTCGAGATAAGGCGCGGCGTAGAGGCGATCCGGCAAATCCGGATCAATCGCGACTTTCCAGACCTCGCGTTTCGGCAGACCCACCGTGCGGTCGTTCCAAGTCTTCCCGCCGTCCTCCGACACCTGCACGCCCGCGCCCCAGCCGCAGTAGGCGAGCCGCTGCGCGTTGCGCGGATCGAATTCGCCGTTGTGCAGCGTGCGCTCGGCGGAGATGCCTGCGATGCGTTTCCACGTCACGCCGCGATCCGTTGACCACAACGCGCCATCAGCCGAGGTCACCGCGAAAAATATTTTCGGATCATGCGGCGACTGCCGCAGGCTGTAGGTGACCTTGTCGGTCGCCTGCACGAGCCGCCACGTGCGCGCGCCGTCCTCGGTGAGAAAAATCCCCTTCTCCGTGCCGGCCAGCACGCGCCCCTCCTTCGTGCGATCGACGAGGATCGATTCGGTGTAGGCGCGGCGGATGCCGGCGTTCATCCGAGTCCACGTCTGCCCGCGGTCGTGCGACACCGCGATGCCATCGGGGATGCCCGCGTAAACATGCTCCGGCCGCTGCGCGTCGACCGAGATCGATTTCGCCTCGGTCATGTCCCAGCTCGTGACGATGCGAAACGTCTGCCCGCGATCCGGCGTGCGGAGGATGCCGTCGAGCAGCGCAATGTAGAGCCGCGCCGGGTCGCTCGGATCGTAGGTCAGCGAAAACGTGCGGATGTGGTGCGGCCCGAGGTGCTCGAAGTTTTCGCGGTCGGACGAGCGGTAGAGCCCGCTGAGCACCGGCCCGCTGCGGCCCATCACGCTCCCCTGCCCACTGAGGTTCGTGCACACGTAGAGGTCGTGCTTTAGCTCCGCGGCAGCCACCGCGGGCATGAGGCCCACGAGCGCTGCAAAAAATAGTCGTCGTGCGATGGTCATAAACTCAACGTGACCGCATGATGCGCCACTCCCTCTCTCCCGCCTTGCTCTTCGCCCTGCTCTCGCTCGCGCCGCTTCATGCGGCCGACGCCACCACGCCCGAGGCGAAACTCGCCGCGCTCGGCCTGAAATTGCCGGCGACGGCCGCGCCGGTCGCCAACTACGTGTCGGCCGTGCGCACGGGCAACCTCGTGTTTCTCGCCGGCCACATCTCGCGCGGCGAAGACGGCAAGGTGCTCGCCGGCAAGGCCGGTGGGGATTTTACCACCGAGATGGCCGCCGCCGCCGCCAAGCAGACCGCGCTCGCCCTGCTCGCCACCTTGAAAAACGAAATCGGCGATCTCGCTAAGGTGAAACGCATCGTGCGCGTAGGCGGCTTCGTGAACTGCCGGCCCGACTACACCGCGCAGCCCACGGTGATGAACGGTTGCTCCGACCTGCTCGTCGCCGTCTTCGGCGAAAAAGGGAAACACGCCCGCGCCGCCCTCGGCATGGTCTCGCTTCCCCTCGGCGCGGTCGTCGAGATCGAGATGATCGTCGAGGTGGAGTGATCCGGCCACCCGCGCGCCCGGCGACTGAGCAAGGTGAGGCCCCCGCTCTGTCATTCTGAGCGGAGCGAAGAATCCAGCAGGACTCTCGCACGCTGGCGTGCGCCGCGCTGATCCAACTGGATTCTTCGCTCCGCTCAGAATGACAGACATTCGTTGCCGCGCACTCATGCGTTCCGCAGGATTTTTTCCGTGGCCGCGATCAGCGCATCGATCTCGGCGGGCGAGTTGAACAGGTGCGTCGAGACGCGCACGGCATTCAGTTTCTGCTCCGAGACGGGTCGGCACCGGATGGCGTGGTCCTTCATCAAGCGGGCGAACAATTGATCGTAGGGCAGCTTTGCGCTGCGAAACGTCGTCATCGCCGAAGGCGCGTCCATCGGTGTGAGAATTTCCACGCTCGGCAGCCGCGCAAGCCCGCTGCGCACGCGCGTCGCGAGTTCCCGGCCGCGCGCGGCGATCCGCGCGCGGCCGATGCGCTCCTGAAACAAAACCGCCTCGCCAAGGCCGACAATCGCGGCGGCGTTGCGCGTGCCATATTCGTAGCGGAGTGCGGTGGAAACGAGCTTCAGTTCGCCGGGCAGAAAATCGAGTTCGCCCGAGTAGGCCCCGACGAGCGTCGGCGCGACCTCGATGATTCGCTCGCGCCGGATGAACAACACCCCGGTCTCCAGCGGTCCGCCCATCCATTTGTGTCCGCTCGTCGCGAACGAATCACAGCCGATCGCGTGCAGGGAAAACGGAAACATCCCGGCCGACTGCGCGCCATCGAGGTGAAACCAAATTCCGCGTTCGCGACACAGTCGGGCGATGGCGTCGACAGGCATCACGATGCCCGTCGGTGCAGTGACGTGCGAGACCTGCACGACCCGCGTGCGCGGCGTCAGCAGCGCGGTGATGCGCGCGAGATTGTCAGAGGAATCGGTGGCCGGCTCGAATAATTTGAGCACCACACCGCGGAGTTTCTCCTGATTCGCCCACGGAAACGATCCGCCCGGATGCGCGTGAGTTTCGAAGATCACCTCGTCGCCGGGCGCGAGTTTCAATCCCGCAGCGACGATGGCGTTGGCCTCGGTGGCGTTGCGCACGAATGCGATCTCGGCGGACTCCGCGCCGATAAAACGCGCGAGAATTTCGCGCGCACCCTCGTGCAGCGCGTGGCCGTGCTCGGATTTTTCCTGCAACTGCCGCGTGATTTCGGCGGCGCGCGCCAGCACGGGCGTCGAGGCGGGACCGAGGCCGCCGGTGTTGAAATACGTGAGCTGCCGCGACAGCGGAAACTGATCGCGCACCGCGGACCAAAATTTTTCCGGCGCGCGCTCATCGAAGGTCGGCAGCGTCGGCGCGCGATCGGCGGCGGAGAGTTGCGCGCCGGCCGTCAGCCCGACCGCGCCGAGCGAGGCGCGGCGAAGAAACGTGCGGCGATCGAGGCTCATGGGGTGGTAAACGAAAGCAGGTGTTCGAGGCGAAGGGTGGCGCCGGTCGCGAGAGGCTGCGGATGCTCGCGATGAAAAGCAAACGCCGCCAGCGGGCTTGCCGGCCGCACGAACCACGGCAGCGGGCCGGAGGGATTTTCAAAACGAATCCGCGTGCGCCGCATCGAGCCGTCGTGCTGGCACGCCCACTCCATCCAGCGCGCAGCGACCCCATGCACCTCCGGTTCGCCGTTGCGACCGCCCTCGGCGCGGATGCCGATCGTCGCGTCACCGTGCTCATCGAGCAGATCGCGCGCACCGCGAAACTGCAGGCCGGTGTAGTGCGAGCCGGCGAGTCCGCCGTTGGCGGTGTAGTTGCCGAGCGCGAGTTCGATGCCGGAGACGTTGCGCAGCTCGCTCGTCCAGCACAACGACCAGCCGCCGGGCACGAGTGTCGTCGCGAGCACGCGTCGTTCGTGCAGCAGTTCGCGGCCCGTTTTCGGTTCGCACCACGCGAGCGTTTCTTCGAGTCCCGCGGGCTCGAGCGCGATCCACGAACGGTGCAACTGCACACCATGATCGTCGCGCCACTGGTAACCATCGGCGGGGCGGTTCGACGGACCGCCCCAGAAATTCACGCCGGCCACGCTCGTGAGCGTCATGCTGAGCCCGTGATGCCACGGGTGATCGTTGGGGCGGAAATTGGTGAGCACATCACCCGAGAGCGAGCAGACCGGATGCGCGTAGGGCCGCGGCGATTCGTTGGCCGGCGTCGCGGGCGCGTAAACGTAGCGCCAGAGCAACGCGCCTTCGCCGGTCGCGATCTCGACGTGGTGCGGCGCTTCGTGCCGCAATATCAGCGGTGCATTCATGGGCAGGTGGCGCGCAGGGAAATTTTTCCGCCGCCAAATTCATGGCGCGCGCCGCCGGGCAGCTGCACTGTGATCGGCGTCGCCGCGGGTGCTTCGATCTCGAGCGAGAATTCCCCGCGCTCCACGCGCCACGCGACTTTCACCGGACCGCGCGGCGTGCAGACCGAGCCGCTCGCGTGCGCCAGCCCGCAACGGTGCGGCGCGATCTCGATCGCGGCAAAGCCGGGCGCGGTCGGTGTGACACCGAGCACGCGCGTCATGAATTCCAGGGCGGGATGCGCGCTCCACGCGTGGCAAAGCGAGCGCCAGTAGCTGTTCTCCTCAACAAACGTCGAGAGCCCGGCGTCCACCATCTCGTGCCACGGCCCGAGAAACTCCGGCATGCGATCGTAGGCGCCGGCGAGATCGAGCGCGCGAAAGCCCGCGTGCCACCAGAAAAATGATCCCGGCGCGAGTTTAGGGTCCGCCGGAAACCGGCGCAAAATTCTTTCCCGTTCCGTCGCGCCCGCCGCGCCGCAAACGATCGCCCAGGCGTTCCCGTATTGGCTGATCTCGGGGCCGCCGGGCCGATCGAAGTAGAGGCCCTCGCTCTCGGACCAGAAGCGCGCGTGGAGTTGCGGCCGCAGGGCGGTGGCTTCGGCGGTGAGTTCGCTCGCTTCGCGGTCGCGGCCGATCAGCCGGCAGAGGTCGGCGAATTCGTCGAGCGCGAGGATGTATTGCGCGGCGATGATGCAGGTCGGTCCCGTGTCGGAACCGGGCACCACACCGCGCGGCCACCACGGACACCAGTCGGTGATGTTCCAGAACGGCAGTTTGGCGGGCAGTCCGTCCGCGTCCGCGAACCGGCGAAACCAGTCGAGCACCGCGCGCATCCCGGGCATCACATCGCGCACCGTCACAAGATCGCCGGAGCAGTAGGCGTAGTCGCGGACGTTGGTGATCCAGTGCAGCGACCAAGATGGAATGATCTGCACGAGGCGCGAGGGGAAGCGGCTCTGCGTGAGGCCGTCAGAGAGGCGCGACCAGTCGAAATGATAAATCGCCTGCCGGCTCAACCGGTAGTCACCCGTCGCGAGCATCGCGATCTTCGAGGTGATCATCGTGTCGCCGGCATACTGCATCTGTTCGTAATACGGACAGTCCTCAAACGTCTCGTGCGAACAGAGCCGCATCGTGCGCAGCGCCGCGCACCAGATTTTTTCCAGCGCGGGATCGGAGCACGCGAACTCCGCGGCGACGCGATACGGGTAGGCCGTGAAACGATAGCGCAGCGCGTGAAGTTGCAGCGGCTCGGCGCCAGTCGTGATGCGCACGCCGACGTAGCGAAACGCGCGCCAGTGCAGCGGCTCGAAGTGTTCACGGCCCGTGCCGGCCGGCTCCCAGACATCGCCCCAGCCGGAAATTTTCCCGCGCCGATCGAAGGTCCAGCCCGTGCTCTCGTCGGCGAAGTGCGAGGCGAGGTTGGCGAGCGGCTGCTGCCGGCCGAGGAGTTTCGCGCCCGGCGTGCCCCACGGCAGCCGCAGCGCCTCGGCATAGGTGAGGCGCACGTTTGCGCCCGCGCCGCCGGAAATCTCCAACGCCGGAAATCCCGTCGTGAGATCGCCGGCGTCGAAGATCACCTCGGTCGTCGTGTGCGCGGGGATCGTGACCGAAGCACTGGAGTTCGACCGGAGCAACTCGCGCCAGCCGCCGGTCGGCTCACCACCGCCGGCGACAAAGACATCGCGAAAATTTTCCACGCGCGTTTCGTCGAGCAGCGGAATCATCCGCGGCACGAGACCGTAGGGGCTCGTCGGATCGCGGCGGTTTTCGAGGCGCTCGGCCTTGAACAAGACGTTCGCGGCCGACCACGCGGTGTCATCGAAGTCCGATGTCGTCCAACCGGCGGGAATCAGTTTCGAGACGCGGTGCTCGAAGTAGCCCTGGTAGCCCTCAAAGGTGGTGTTCTCGTTTTGGAAACGGTGCGCGGTGTCGACCGCGACTTTCCACCGCGCATCGGTTGAGAGGTCTTCGGCGGAGGGACCCGCCGGGTAGGGCGGGTCTGTGACCCGCCCTTTTGCGTCTGAAGTGTGCGAGGGCGGGTCAGAGACCCGCCCTACTTTGCCCTCGAGCACGAAGCCGCCCGCATACGTCATCACCGAGCACGGCGCGCCCAGTTGCGTCGGTCGGTGCGCGACGCGCGACATGTCGAGCACGAGCGCGGCGAGGACATTGCGCCCCGTGCGTAAATGCGGCGCGAGATCGAAGGTCTCGTAGAAGTGATGGTTCACGTCGCCCTTGGCGGGACCGCGGCCGAGGAGCGCGCCGTTGCAGTAGAAAAGATAACGGCTGTCGGCGGACACGTGAACCTCGCGGCGCTCCATGGCCCGGCTGGTGCTGGCGACGTCAAACGTGCGCCGAAACATCCGCACCTGATAGTGCGACGGCGTCGCGTTTTCCGGCGACGGGGTGGAGTGCGTGCCCTCCGCGGACCAAATCCACGAGGCACCTTGGACAAACGGTAGTGACATACGCCGAAGAGAATCGCGCGTCGCAACCGGACGCGAGAGAGGCGCTGAATAAGCTCGCGCAGTCAGAACATTCAACAACCGTTTTCAGGATTTTTCAGACCAAGCATGAAAACCAAAACCCCCGCCCCGCGCCTCGTCCTGTGCGCGACCACCTGGTCGATGATCGGCTACCCGACGCCGCAGCGCGAATGGTCGGTCGCGAAAAAACTCCGCGCGATCAAGGCCGCGGGCTTCGACGGCGTGTGCGCCTACATCACGCCGGAGATCGCGCGCACCGCGGCGGCACTGGGCTTGGAAGTGATGAGCGGGTTCGACGCGAAGAGCGCCACCGATGCGCTGCCGCGACTGCGCGCGCAACGCGACGCCGGAGTGCGGTTCATCAATATCCAGCTCCTCAACCACGACACGCCGCCCGCGCAGGCCGCGCGCGCCGCCGTGCAGGTCATCCGCGCCGCGCGCAAACTCGGCGTCGCCGCGCACATCGAGACGCATCGCGACACTTCGACCGAGACGCCGGAAAAATTCGACGAGATTGCCCGGCTCTATCGCAAGGCGACGGGCGAGTTGTTGCCGGTCACGTGGGACCATTCGCACTTCGCGGTCTCGAAGCACATGATGCCGGCGGATTATTCGAGGCGTTTGCTGGTCTGGCCGGAATTGATTCAAGCCTCGCAGATGTTTCACCTGCGGCCGTTCAACAGCCAGCATTGCCAGGTGCCGGTCACGAATGGCCGCGGCGCGCTCACGCCGGAGTTTCGCGACTACCTGGCGTTCACCGAAGATATCTTTGCGTGCTGGCTGGCGGGACCGCGACCGGGCGGGGAATTGTGGGTCTGCCCGGAGATGGGCATGAGCCACGGCTATCATGTGAGCACCGATCCGCATCCGTGGCCGGACGTGATGCGCGAGCGCACCGAGTTGCTCGGCGCGTGGGCGCGCGCGTTGCGGCGGTGACGCGCCGAGGAGCGGGGCGGTTCGCGTTTCCGACGCACCGCTGGGAAATGCACTTGACCGCATCACGCGCATTTCATTCCGTTTGCTGAAAATTTCAGAGTGCCCCTGACTACCCCATGTTGATTACCGAGATCGCCCGGAAAGCGAAAGTGTCGCCCGCGACCGTGTCGCGCGCGATCAACCAGCCGCAGATCGTGGCCCCGGACAGTCTCGCGCGTATTCGGTCGGTGATGGAGCAGCACAACTACGTGCCCGCGCCGCTCCACCGCC
>JANXSC010000529.1 GCA_025352845.1 Opitutaceae bacterium | reverse complement strand
CATCCGCAGCTACGAACTCGCCTACGCCATGCAGGCCGAGGCGCCCGGCACGGTCGATCTCGCGAAGGAGACCGCGGCGACCAAGACGCTCTACGGCCTCGACGAAAAGGAGACGGCGGTCTTCGGCCGCAACTGCCTGCTCGCGCGCCGCCTCGTCGAGCACGGCGTGCGCTTCGTGCAACTCTACAGCGGCGCCGGCAGCGGCTGGGACAGCCACACCGAGCTGGAAAAAAATCACTCCGCGCTGTGCCGCGCCGTCGACAAACCCGTCGCCGCGCTGCTCACCGACCTCAAGGCGCGCGGCCTCCTCGAGGAGACGCTCGTGATTTGGGGCGGCGAGTTTGGCCGCACCCCGATGGCCGAGCAAAAGGGCGGCCGCGATCACAACCCAACCGGCTTCACGATGTGGATGGCCGGCGGCGGCGTGAAGAGCGGCCAGAGCATCGGCTCGACTGATGACCTCGGCCTCTACGCCGTGAAGGATCGGCTGCACGTGCACGACCTGCACGCAACGATTCTGCACCTCCTCGGCGTCGATCACACGAAGCTGATCTATCACCACCAAGGCCGGCCCGAGCGAATTGATCTCAACGAGGGGAAAGCTTTTCGTGGGTTGGAGAAGGCGTAGAGGCGATTGGCTCGTTTGTAGGCGGAGTGCTCTCACCCCGCGCACGTGAAGCGTAGCTTTCCGGGAAATGACGAGGGGAGGCACCCCGCCTACATTGCTCCGAAACGCGCCTCAGCGCCGGCGGCGTTCCCACATCGCCGGATCGATCAGCAGTGCGGAAGGTTCGCCGCGCAGCACGGCGAGCACGCCTTCGGCGGCGGCGACGTGGCTGCGGCGGCGGCCCTCGTCGGTGTAGGCCGCCATGTGCGGGGTCGCGACGACGCGAGGGTGGCGGAAGAGCGGATGATCGGCGGCGACGGGCTCGAGCTCCCATACGTCGATGCCTGCGCCGGCGAGGCGACCGCTTTCGAGCGCGGCGAGCACGGCCGCATCGTCGATGAGTGGGCCGCGTGCGGTGTTGATGAGAATCGCGCCCGCGGGGAGCAGCGCGAGTTGATCGGGGCCGATGAGCTTGCGCGTGGCGGGCGTGAGCGGCGCGTGCAGCGAGAGCACCCGCGTCTGGCACAGCAACTCATCCAGCGCGGCGCAGGGCTCGGCACCCGTGGCGCGCACCGTTTCCGCCGGCACCAGCGGATCGAAGGCGCACACGCGCAGCTGAATCGCGCGCGCCATCTCGGTCACGCGCCGCGCGATGCGGCCGAAGCCGACGAGGCCGAGCGTCTTTCCCGCGAGATCGAAACCCAGCACGCTCGGGTCGAGTTTCCACAAGCCGGCCTTGGCGTTGTGGTCGGCGGTCGCTATGCGGCGCGCCACGGCAAACATGAGCGCGAGGGCAAACTCCGCGGTGGACTCCGTCGGCGCATCGGGCGTGTTGAGCGCGCAGACCCCGGCGGCGGAGGCGGCGGGCACATTGATGTTGTCGTAGCCGATGCCGGTGCGCGCGATGGCCTTCAACCGCGGCGCGCCCGCAAACGTCACTGCATCCCAGTTCCGCTGCACGCCGACAATGGCCGCATCGGCCGCGGGGATTTCACCGGGTCCGGCTACGCCTGCCGGAAGATTCGGTCCCGCGAGCCGCATGTGCGGCCGCAGCAGCGCGAGCGCATCGGCGTGGAGCGGGACATCGGTCCATAGGAGAGGGAGCGTGGGAGACCCGGAATTGATCGGTGGCATGGCAGCAGGACTCTGTGCGGCCGGTGCGGTGGTTGCCAAAGTGAAATGGAGCGGGGTGGCGATGGTGCGGGGCCTACCACGGCTCGATCATCCGCAGCGTCTGCAAATCGAGCGTGAGGTCGGGCCGCGGGTTGGGGAGGAGGAAGTCGTGGGCGGTGCCGGTGGGAAGTGGGCGGGGCCAGGCACCGCGAAGGGCGGGGAGGGCGGCGCGTTGCCGGAGCGGTTCGTCGGCAAGGCGGCTGAGGCCGAGGCGGCGGTGGGCTGGGCGGAGCATGGGTGCGTTCATGGTGAGTGAATCGCCCGCTCGCGGTGCCACCAGTGGGGCCAAAAAAAAGCCCCTCCGGTGTGGCACCGGAGGGGCAAAAGTCGTTTCGACGTTTAGAACCCTCGTGGTGCGCTGGTAACGGCGGACACAATAATAGCTACGACGGAGGCGACGACCACAGAGACGTGGGCGGAGCGCGAGGTGTTCGTCGTGGCGCGAAGGTTCATGTGCGGAGCGCGAAAAAGACGGAGGAAGAGGGGAGTGTCAACCGCGGTTTTGTTTGCGAGGGTAAAGTGTAGGGCGGGGTCTCCTGACCCCGCCGCAAAG
>JANXSC010000522.1 GCA_025352845.1 Opitutaceae bacterium | reverse complement strand
GTTTTGGGCCCGATGAACCGCTCAAGTTTCAAGCCCTCCTTCGCCATCGCGGCCTCCATAAGATCCGAGGCTTCCTTCTGGCCGTCGATTTCGCCGGCATAGGCGAGCGTGGGAACGTTGAAGAGATTGCCGGAAATGCCGGTGCCTTCGTATTGGCGCCAGAGGAGTTGCTCCCACAGGGGACGCGCTTCTTTTCCCGGCGCGTTGGCTTTCGTGAAAATCGGGGTTTCGGCGAAACCCGCGCCGGGCGACGCGGCGCACCAGAGCCCGGGAAAGTGCGTGGCGAGATGCCACGTGCTCCCGCCGCCCATGGAAAAACCGGCGACCGCGATGCGCTGCGCGTCGATGCGATATTGCGCGCGCGCGGCCGCGATCACCTCGAACACATCGACCTCGCCGGCAAACTTCGTCGCGTTGCAGAACCGGCCGTAGGGCACGATCGTGATTACGCCCTTCGGGGTGAGTTGGGGCGGACCGGCGTCGCGCTCGGCGAGGAAGGCGAGTTCGGTGCGCTTCTCGCCGCGGCCAAGTAGCCAGACCATCGCGGGCGTGGGCTTCGTGAGATCGAGTTCGGCGGGGACGACGAGACCGTAGGGTTGCACGGAGCCGTCGAGCTTGGAACGATGGCCACGGAGGATAAGGCCGCGGGCCTCCAGCCACGGTGTTTGTTTCGCACGGAGCTGGGCGACGCGCTCGCTACCCTTCGCGAGCAAGGTGCGGGCGTAGGCGATTTCCTTCGCAGAATAAAACGTGTCGTCGGCGAGCGTCCAAGCGACGGCCTTGTGGAAAATTTCCACATCGGGCAGCAGCGCGGTGAGCTTCGCGTCGCCAGCGAGTTCGCGCGTGAGCGCATCGAGGTCGCGCCGCAACGCCGCGGCGCCGGTGGCGAGTTCCGTCCGATCCGCGTCCGTGAGGGTGATGCCCGGCGCGGGGATTTTTTTCGGTGGCGCGGGCGGCGTCTGGGCGAAGGCGGAGGCGGAAAACGCGACGGCGGCGAGAACGAGGGCGAAGGGGCGCATGGGGGAAAAGAGTAGGGCGGGGTCTGTGACCCGCCCTTGGAAACGGGTTGGAGGCTTCGACACACTGAGGGCGGGTCGAAGACCCGCCCTACTTTTATTAGCCCACCCAACCGTGGTTCGTGCGGACCTCGATCATCGCGGCGAGGATGTCATTCCACGTTTGCTGCTTCATCAGCACTTCGTTGGGAAACATGCAGCCGTCCCAGCAAATGTGCTTCAGCTTTTTCGTGACCTTGCCCTTGCCGTCACGGAGCCAGTAGCCGGAGTCGCGGGCGATGTTGAGCTTGCCCTTCGGATCGGTGGCGAGGCAATGGCGGCCGGTCTTCTCGTGCGTGCCGGAGCCATACGTGGTGCCGTCGTTTTGCGCGACGTGGAAATCGATCGTCCACGGGCGGAGCGCGGCGGTGAGCTTCACCATCGCCTTGTGGAATTCGGCGGGCTCGTAGTGGTAGTTCTTGGGGACGATGCGGTGCGCCTCGGCGTTGGCGCCGAGCGTGTAGAGGTGCGTGTGCGACATGTCGGCTTGGAAGCCGACGACCTTGGGCATGTCCACGGTCTCGAGGAGCTGCACCATGTTTTTCCACGAGTGCATGCCGCCCCAGCAAATCTCGCCCTCGGCGGCGAGGCGTTCGCCTTCACCCTTCGCAATCTTGCCGCACTCGCGGAAGGTTTGTGCGATGAGCTTGGTGGTGCCCTTCGGATCCTTATCCCAAGCGGCGACGCTGGTGGCGCTGTCGATGCGGACGATGCCGTAGGGGCGCACGCCGAGGGCGCGGAGTTTTTTCGCAATGCGGATGGCCTTGCGGACGTGGGTGATGAAATTGGCGCGCGCCTGCTCGTCGCCACCGGCCGCGGCGTCGAACCACACGGGCGCGACGACGGAGCCGACGACGAGGCCCTTCGCTTTGATCTTCGCGGCGAGGGCCTTGATGCCGTCGTCGGAAATATCGATGTCAGTGTGCGGATTGTAGAGGAAGAGATCGACGCCATCGAATTTCACGCCGCCGACATCGGCCTTCGCGGTCAGGTCGAGCATGGTGTCGAGTTCGATGAACGGTTCCGCGCCGGGGGAGCCCTTGCCGACGAGGCCGGGCCAGGTGGAATTGTGGAGCTTGGGGAAGTTATTGGCGGGCATTTTTAGGGGGAGTTGGTGCTTGGGAGATCGGAGTTCGGAGTAGGGCGGGTCTTTGACCCGCCCTGTTTGAG
>JANXSC010000489.1 GCA_025352845.1 Opitutaceae bacterium | reverse complement strand
TGGGCGGCATGGGCGGACCGATCATCACGCCGCCGCAGCCGCCGGAGATTCGCGAAGTGGTGTTCCGCGGGGGCGTCGTCGTGCGCGCGGAAAAACCGTAATACGCGCCGCCGGGATTCGCGGTGCGATCACTGTTCGGGTTTGGTTTTTGTGGTCGGGCGCTGGGTGGCGGATGGGGCCGCCTGAAACCGAGCTTTGGTTAACGGACCCTGCCGCATCCAATCATCCGATGCTTTTGGCGCATCGGTTGTAGAACCGGCCGCTGAATTAAGGTCCGCAACCGCGCCCCATCGTAGGTCAGCTCGCTTGCGCGCGCTCCGGTGCCACGGGGTCAGAGCGCAAGCGAGCTGGCCTACAAAACCAAAGCCGCTAATTCAACGGCCGTGGGCCAGCGGGCCGGCCTACATCTCCCTCGTGTGATCGGGGCGCGGTTTCTCCCGCAGCTCCTGCACGAGCTCGCCGACGGCATCGCACATGCGGGCGACTTCGCCGTCGCCCGGCGGACGCGGCAGGACGGCGAGCACATCACCGCCGCGAACCCGCTCGGCCGCGAGGCGCATGCTGCGCAGCCAGCGGGAGAACCGACCGGCGGAAATCCAACTGACAACCACGAGCGCGCCTGTGAGCAGCGCACCCCAGCCGAGCAGCGTGCGCTGCAAATCGCGCGCGGGAGCCAGCGCGAGGTCGGCGGGCTGGCGCACGACGATCAGCCAGCCGAGCCCGCGATACTCGCGGTAGCCGCGGCTGCGCGCGAAACCGGTGACGTGGCTTGTGCCGCCCGCCGTGGGCTCGAGCAGCGTGCCGCGAAATTTTCGCGCATCGGGCAGAGCCGGCGGCTCGGGTGGCTGCGTCCAGCCGGAGCCGCCCGAATCGAGGAGCACCTCGCCGGTTGCGCTGTAAACGGTGACGCCGATGCGCTCGCGGCGCGCGGCTTCGGGCACGACGGAGAGTTGGACCTCGCGCACCCATTCCCAATTCAAGTGCGCACCAAGCACGCCGAGCAGCGGGCCGTCGGCCGACTGCACCGGCACCGCGAGATCGAGGTAGCGCGCCGTGCGCGTGTCGCCGCCGGGGTTGAGTTCGCTCGTGAGCGCGGGCAATTCAGCCGGCCCCGCAGTGTGGCTGCGCGCGCGCGCGCTGCGGAACCACGGCCGGTTCCCGACCGGGGTGCCATCGAAGATGCCCGCCGTCGCGCCATGCACCGTGCCGCCCGCATCCGCAAAACCGATCCAAGCGAAGTCGCGCGCGTTGTCCTGCACGAGTTCGAGGAGTTTGCGCCGCTCCGCATACGTGGTCGCGAGTTGGCGCATCGGCGCCAGGCTCGCGGCCAGTTGCAGCTCATGCTGGCGGGCCAGGATCACGCGGTCGAGTTTGTCGCCGAGTTGAAACGCGAGCGTCTCGAAATTCGCGCCGGCCTGCCGCTCGAGCGAACGGCGGACGAGTGTGCCGGCGAGCGCGGCGGCGAGGAACGTGAACGCGAGCGCGCCGACACCCGTGATGAGCGCCGCCCGCGCGCGCAGGCTCAGCCTCGGATCGAAAATCCACCACCAGTCTTGCTCGGTCACCGGGGGACGGGAGGAGGGAGGGAGGTTCATTGCGGAGTAGGACGGGGCGAGGGGGAAAGAGGTGACGCGGGCGGTTTGAACTTAGCGCGGTCCTTCAGCCCGCGGTTAGCGGCGAAAACCTCAATGCCCAAGCCGCGGGCTGAAGCACCGCGCTACGGCTGGACTCGGCGTGACCCGCGGTTTCGCTTCACCCGAGGCGGGCCGCGCGCCGCTCACGGCATCGGAAAGGGTTTCGTGCGCTGGCAGAGTTGTAGCGGCACGCCCCATGGATCCCGCATCATGATCAAGAGCGAGCCGTCGGGCTGCGGTTCCTCGAGGAAGAGTTTCGCGCCGGCCTTTTCGAGCCTCCCGCGCTCGGCCTTCGCGTCGGGCGCGACGACCGCGATATGAAACAGCAGCGGATGCGCCGCCGCGTAGTCGGGATACGGGGCCTTGGGATTGGAGTAGAGCTCGACGATGATGCGCCCCGTCTCGTCGGCGAGGAAGTGCATGAACGGCGCGTCGTCACGCTGCCGCGCGATGGTAAAATCGAGGTGCTCGACATACCACTGCGCGTGCGCGCGGACATCAGGGACGTTGAGGGCGAAGTGTTCGAATTTCATGGGCGCGTTTGAGAAGGAAACCGCAACCTGTGGCGACGGAATGAGGCGACCTCAAGCTCGTGGTGCGACGCGCATCGATTGAGCGGGGTGCTGACTGCCTGTTGGTCGTCTGCGTAATCGGCCGCGCGTTGCCGAAGTGAACGCGCCCCGTTGCATTCAGCGACTGTGGGACTGTGCCTCATGCCAGGGCCCGCACTGCCGCGCGCTTGACCCTCCCCGGCGATCCGGCGATTTTCCCGTGATGGATTCCTCGTCGGTCAAGGTGGTCGGCCGGTTGCGAAAAAGCGCGTGGGAGCGCTTTGCCCGCCTGCAGCGCACGGCGGCCCAGCTCGCTCGTGGCCGTGGCCAACCCAAGGGTGTGTTTCGGTTTGCCAGCAATGAGGCATGCGACGCATGGACGAAGAACCTGAACCGCCACGGGAAGTAACGCGCGTTCCGAACGACGCCGATCTCGTTTCGCTCGCCCGCGAACTCAACCGCCTGGGCGTTGCCTACGTGGTCGTGGGCGGATTTGCGATCAACCGGCTCGGCTTTGTGCGGGCGACGGAGGACATCGATCTCCTGATTGCCCGCGACCGGACCAACCAGGCCCTCGTCAAACAGGCGCTCGAAATCCTCCCCGACCGCGCCATCCGGGAGCTGGGCGACGAGGACATCGCCCAATGGGTCGTCGTCCGCGTGAACGACGATATCACGGTCGACTTGATGACCGAGGCATGTGGCGTGCGCTTCGAGGACGCTGTCGGCGGCATCGAAACGGAGTTAATCGACGGCGTGTCCATTCCTTTTGCCGGTGCCGAACTCATGTTGAAAATGAAACAGGGCACCCGCGAGAAGGATTCGACCGATCGGAGTTTTCTCCAGCAGCTGATCCGCAACCGCCGCCAAGGTTCCGGCAGCTGAGTCGCCTCAGAGGGCGTCAAAAAAGGTCTGTCATTCTGAGCGGAGCGAAGAATCCACTTGGATCTACGCGGCGGTTTCAGAGGTGCGCATGCCCTGCTGGATTCTTCGCTCCGCTCAGAATGGCAAGCATCGGGATCCTTTTTCGACGCCCTCTCAGAAATTCACGCCCGCGCTCAACCGATACGTGCGCCCGGTTTGCCAGACGGCGCCGTAGAATTTGTCGTCGTCGGCGAGGTTGGCGAGGTTGAGCTGGAAGTTCGTGGTGTAGCGGCCGATTTTGCGGCGGTAGCCGGCGTTGAAGTCGTAGAGGTAGTGCGCGGGCACGAGGCGGTTGTCGATCGTGATGGCGCCGTTGTTGGTCGCGACGGTGATGAGTTCGGCTTCGCGTTTGCCGAGGTATTTCGTGGCGAACATCACCCAGGTGTTTTTTAGAAACGTCTCGTTAAACTCGTAGCGGACGAAGGCGATGCCGGTGTATTTCGAGATGTCGGTCGAGGGTTTGCCGAGGTAGCGGGCCGAGCTGCCGCCGGCGGCGACGAAGTTCTGCTGCGCGAGGAGGCGCACGGGGTCGGGATTTGCAGGCGTGGCGAAGGGCTCGATTTTTTTGATCTGCACGTCATTCGCGGAGACGCCGACGTTGAAGCGCAGATTGCGGACCGGCACGTAGTCGATTTTGAGGTCGGCACCCTTGGAGTCGGTCGAGGTCTTTACGAATGCGCTGAAGCCGGAGCCGTTGACGGTGCCGGTGGGTGAGACGAGGAGGTTTTGGATCGCGGCGCCGAAGTTCACGGGGCGGTCTTTGTCGGACATGCCAAAGGCGGCGAGGTTGAAGAGGAGCTTGCTCTTGAAGAGATCGAGGCGGAGGCCGGCCTCGATGTTTTTCACGGTGGCGCCGTCGAGGGGATTGCCGTTGCCGTCGTAGGCGGAGTAGGCGGGGCCGACATCGATCGAACTCATGGAATTCGCGTAGAGGCGAATCCAGTCAACCGGCAACCAGATCACGGTGAAGCTCGGCGAGGTGTTGCGCACGGGCTTGGGGCGGCGCACGCCGTTGAGCGTGGAGCCGGAGCCCGCGGGCGCGGGGCCGTTCCAGAGGTAGTTGCCGGCGGAGTCATAGACGATACCGCCGCGGTCGTTGCGGGTGTCGAAGAGGCCGACGATCGTCTGGAGACGGTCCTTGAAGAAACTGCTCTGGAGATTCGCGTAGAGATTCCGGTCCCAGAAATACGAGGTGAGATACGAGGAGCGCGTGCCGATGGCGGTCTCGGGGCCCTGCGGGTATTGGTTGATGGCGGCGTAGTCCCAACGCTTCACCGAGGTCACGTCGCGCGGGTCGCGGAAGCGCGTGAGGATGACGTCGTTTGAAAGCGCCTCCCAGCGCTGCGTGGCAGGATCGGCGGGGTTGCCGGTGTTGCCGTAGTAGAAATTCTGGTTCGCGGCGTTGTTGCCGGAGGTGAGCGGGCCGTAGCTGATGCCGGTGATCATCCGGTGCTTCACGGGGCCGGTGTCGAAGGCGAAGTAGAGTTCGCTCTTCCACGTGGGGCGGACGGTGCGGGAGGAGTTCGTGATGTTGTTGGGCCGGATATCGAGAATCTGCGGCTGGCCGGTGCCGAACGTCGGGCGCAGCAGCGCGAGGAAGCGCGGGTCGGTGCGGACGCGCAGCGGGATCGACGCGTCGTTCGCGTTGCGCAGCGAAATGTTGAAGCTGCGGTCGCGGACGTTGATGTCCTCGGCGCTGTAGCCGCCCCACCACTGAAGGTTGTCCGTGAACCGGTGGTCGAGGCGGTAGGTGCGGACATAGGTGCGCTCCTTGCGAAACGTGTCCGGGCCCTCGAAGCGAAAGTCGCGCTGGTTGGGCGTGGTGAGCACGCGGTTGGTGCCGGGGCGGTCGGCGATAAACGTGCCGTAGAAGCTGCCGTCGGGGGCGCGCGTGTTGTCGGTGAGGAAAAAATTGCGGATGTTGTCGCGGAAATTGTAGCGCGCCTCAAGCGACGCGAGCAGCGTGGTCTTCGGGCCGAGCTTGAAGGTGAGCGCAGGGTTCAGGTGGAGCGTGTTCGTCTCGTAATACATCGCGTTGCTCTTGCTCTCGGAAAACGCGAGCGGCAGCGCGAAGCCCACCGTGCCCTTCGGCGTGATCGGGCCGGACCAGAGCAGCTCGAAGCGACGGTAGTTGAAGGAGCCGAAGCTCGTGCCCACGCGCGCGACGGTGCGGCTGCCTGCCTGCACGCTGCTGACATTCACGACGCCACCGGTGCCGCCCTGCCCGTAGAGCGCGCCGCCGGGACCCTTGATGATGTCGGCGCGGCTGATCGTGATTGGGTCGATGGGGACGAAGCGGCGGAAGCCGTCCTTGTTCGTTGCGGCGGCGATGCCGCGGATGAGGAGCGTGTTGTTCTCGGGATTGTCGCGCGAGCCGCCGGTGCCGCCGGCGGTGGTGTCGAGCTGGATGCCGCTGACGTATTCCAGCGCGTCGCGCAGATCGAGGGCGCCGATGTCGCGCATGAACGACGAGGTGAGCACCTCGATGTTCATTGGGAGATCCTTGATCGGGGTGTTGTAGCGCGTGCCGGTGGTGGTGTTGGCGGCGCGGTATTCGTCGTCGCTGCTGGCGTTGACCGAGAAGACGCTGAGTTTGACGACGTCATCCTTGGCGGTCGCTGCGGTCGGCTGCTGCGCCGGGGCGAGTTGGGCACGGGTAGGAGGGGCGGCGAGCAACGAGGCGATCACGAGGGCGGGCAGGAAGGATTTCATTGGGATGGGCTGAGACAAGGAGCCGAGCGTGCTGATGGAGGGCAACGGCGGTTTGAGTTCAAGATGCGAAGGGAAACCGCAGCTCCCAGAGTCTCCGCCCGTGAGGCGGACGAGCAACGGTTGTTTGGGAGCCTCTGAAAAACTCCCCTGAGCAGAGGGAACAGATTATGCCCGGAAGGATCGCAAGCCCGCATGAGCCAACAAACGACGTTTCTTTCGCTGGGTTGCCTGACGAAGCGGACGCGGG
>JANXSC010000486.1 GCA_025352845.1 Opitutaceae bacterium | reverse complement strand
CACCAAAATCTATGAGCGAGGCCAAAGCTCGGCTCTCGGCAAGAGTGCTACGCAGCCCCAAACCGTAGTCAGTTTTGAGAAACTTGTTTGGCAGGATGAACCCGAGCCGACCATCGCCAGCCAACAGTTTGAACCCTCGCTCAACAAAATTCACGTAGAGATCATAGTTACCCTTTGCGGCGCGGTAGGTGCTCGAAAAGTAGGCGGTTTGCTCGGAGGGAAATCCTTGGATTCGCACATACGGCGGATTCCCGATCACCGCATCGAAACCGCCGGCGGCCATGATGGGCTTGAACTCGTGGGCCCAGTCGAAGGCATTGATTTTGTAACGCGCCTCGTCGTCGAAGGTGGGGAGGTCGCGCTGTGAGTAAAAATCCGAACCGATGAGGCTGTTGCCGCACTTGATGTTGTTCCCGAGGTCGGGGAGCACGCGGTAGAAATCCTGCGTCTTGCCGCGGAGTTCGCGGGCCTCGCCTTCAAGGACTTTCAGGAGGAGCGAGAGCTTCGTCACCTCCACGGCCTGCGCGTCGATATCCACGCCGTAGAGATTATTGACGAGGATGCGTTTCCGCTCGGCGGTGGTGAGCTGCCAGTTGCCGCTGCCGTGGCCGACGCCACGGGCGTTGGGCGCGGTCTCGTAGATCGACGGGTTTTTCTTTTTCGCCCACGCGGAGGGATCGTGCGCGAGGTATTGGCGGAGATGCCAGTCGAGGAGGAACTCGAACGCGCCGAGGAGAAAGGAGCCGGAGCCGCAGGCGGGATCGAGCACCCGGATTTTCTCCACCTGTTTCGGCGTGCGGTCTGCGACGAGCGGGCCGACGGTCTGGCGGACGATGTAATCCACGATGTAGGTTGGCGTGTAGTAAACGCCGCCGGCTTTGCGGACCTCGGGCTTCTCCTCCACCTTCGCGCGATGGTCGGGGGTCAGGGTGATGACCTTGCCGAGGAACTGCTCGTAAACGTGGCCGAGAAGGTCGGCGGGAATGTAGGCGAAGGCGTAGGGACTCTTCGGGTAGTAGAGGTGGCTGAGGATTTCCTTCAGCGCGGCGTCGTCGATGGCGAGACCGAGCGTCAGCCGGTCGGGTGCCTCGTCGCGGCCCTTCTCGGTGGCGAAATGGAAGAGCCCGGAGTTGTAGCGAAAGTCGGCTCGCTCGAAAATCTCGGCGAGGCGCGGGTAGATTTTCGGCCCCGCCGTCAGCGCCTGTAGCTGCCCATAAGGCTCGATCCCGCGATCCTCCGCAATGCGCAGGAAGATGATGCGGTCGATGATGCGCTGGACGGCGAAGTTGAGTTCGCGCTGGGAGAGCGCGGCGTTGCGCAGCGCGAGATTGCGGGCGAGCAGGTCGCGCCAATGTTCGATTTCCCCGAGGAACGCGTCATCGACGGCGGCGGTGCCGCGCTTGCCCTTGTTGGTGGCGGCGAACTTGTCGAACGAACCCTTTAGCACCGATTCGCGCGCGAAGATGCCGGCGATCTCATCCCATTTCTCCGGGTATTGCTCGTAGGTGCAGTAGAAGATGCGGGCGGTGGAGGCCTTGTCGCCCTCGATGGGTTTGACGCGGGTATCGTAGATCGCGAACTCGTGAAAATCGGTGACGATGCCGAGCGCGAGCTTGCCCGACCACGAGTAAACGCGGAGCTGACGGGCAGGCTCAGGGTTATCCTTGAGGACGACGGCGGGCTTCTTGGCCTCGACGAAAAATTTGCGCGTGCCGCCGATGCGGAAGGAGTAGTCGGGGGCTTTCAGGCCGACGCCAGGGATGCGGAGCGAATCCTCGTGGACGACATCCTTGTAGGCTTCGGCGTAGCCCTGATCGTTGCGCACATCCCAGCCGAGCGCGGCGAAGAGCGGGTCGATGAACTCCTGACGAACCTGCGCCTCCTTGTAGTCGGGGTTCAGGTAGGATTCGGCATTGCGGCGGAAGGTCTCGATACGTTCGAGGATGCTCGGAGGGATCGGCATGAGAGCGGCGTGCTTTGAAGAGAGCGCTCTGCGCACAGCCCGGCAAGCTCGTTGGCGAGCTGACGACAAACCCTGACGCGAAAATTTCTAGCGTGCGTTGTGCGTGCGCTCCGTCGCTTGTCCGATCCACATCGCAACCAACGCGGCGAGCACGAACAGCGCCGCGACGACGAGATTGGGATACACAATCGCGTCGCCCCACCGCGGCTCCTGACCGCGCGGGCCGG
>JANXSC010000462.1 GCA_025352845.1 Opitutaceae bacterium | reverse complement strand
CGAAGAAGCGCGGCGTGACGGTGCCGAGCGTGCGTGCGGTGATTTTGACCTATGGCAAGGCCAGCACTCAGCACGGCAAGCGCATCGGCGAGGTGTTTCCTGCGGCCCAAGTCGACCTCTACGGTTCGACCGAGGCGGGCTACCTGTTCGTTGGCGAGGCGTTCAAGGACAACTCCCAGGTGATCGACGCCAACGCCTTCATCGAACTCGTGCCGTGGCGGACGGAGTTAAAGGACATTTTCCAGATCTACGTGACCACGCGCGATCGCGAAGCGATGCCGCTGCTGCGCTACCACACGGGCGACATCGTGCAGAAATTTCCGACGGGCTTCCGCCTGCTCGGCCGCGAGAGCAACCTCTACTTCCGTGCCGACGGTTCGCTGGTCTCACCCACCGACGTCGATGCCGTGCTGCCGGAGAATTTTGCGTGCTGGCACTACTCGCTGGTGCAGACGGGCGAGACGCGCTGGGACTTTCATTACGTCGCCGACGAGACGGCGGACCACGCCGCGGTCGAGACGGCGCTCGGGAAACTGCTTGGTGGCGGTGCGCGGGTGAACGCGTTTCGGCGCAAGTTCATCGCGCCGGCGGCGAGCGGGAAATTTGCCCTGCTGAAACCGCTGGCGAAGTAGGGTGGCGCGCGTTGACCACAACGCGCTTTCAGAAGCCACGTCGCAACCCAAGCCCGTTGAGTTAACTCGCCCACCTTCTCGAAAAGGTAAGGCTCGCTAATTGTGCGTGTCATGGGAGACGCGCCCCTTTACTTCGTCTGGCCGGTCGGTGATTTTTTCGCCGTCTTGCGCTTCCCTCCCCACAGCGATCTTTTGCGATGAATCTCGTCGGCTCCTTCTTTGGCTCCTCCATCGGCCGGAAAATCCTCATGGCCGTCACCGGCGTGGTCCTGATCGGTTTCGTGATCGGGCACCTCGTGGGCAACCTCCAGATTTTCCAAGACCCCGATCACCTTAATGGCTACGCCCAATTCCTGAACAACCTCGGGCCGCTGCTCTGGGTCGCGCGCATCGGCTTGATCGTCGCGGTTCTCCTTCATATCTGGGCGGCGACCGTGCTCACGCTGGAGAATAACAAGGCGCGCGGTCCCGAGGGCTACGGCGTGAAGCACACGATCCGCGCCACGTTCGCCTCGCGTGCCATGCGGTGGACGGGCCTCGTGGTGCTCGCGTTTTTATTCTATCACCTCGCGCATTTCACTTTTGGCGGCGTGCAGGCCGAGACGTTCAAGGAAACGCTGCCGCGCTACGAGATGAAGAGCGACTACCGCATCGTCGGCTTGGTGGCTGTCAAAGCCGGCACCAAGGATATTCTCGATGTGCATAGCATGGTGATCCGTGGATTTCAGAGCCCGGTCATCGCGGTCTTCTACATCGTCGCCGTCGGCCTGCTGACGCTTCACCTGCTGCACGGTTTTGAGAGCATGTTCCAGACGCTCGGCCTGCGCAGCGAGAAGTGGTCCTGCTTTTTGCGCCGCGTCACGGTGATCTTCTGCCTCGCCTACTTCCTCGGCAATCTCGCGATTCCCGGGGCTGTGCTCGCGGGCAAACTCCAGCCGCGCGCGGCGAGTGCCGCGACCGTTCCCGCTGCGCGCTGACCGTCTCTTAACTTTCAACCTTCACCTTTCAACTCGCGCGGCACGCGCACCCCATGGCTACGCTCGACTCCAAAACTCCCTCCGGTCCGCTCGCCGACAAGTGGCGCAAGCACAAGGTCGACATCAAGCTCGTCAACCCCGCCAACAAGCGGAAATACGAGGTGATTGTCGTCGGCGCGGGCCTCGCCGGTTCCTCGGCTGCGTCGTCGCTCGCCGACATGGGTTACAAGGTGAAGTGCTTCGTGTTTCACGACAGCCCGCGCCGCGCGCACTCCATCGCCGCGCAGGGTGGCATCAACGCCGCGAAAAATTACCAGAATGACGGCGACAGCGTTTACCGCCTCTTCTACGACACGATCAAGGGCGGCGACTACCGCGCCCGCGAAGCGAACGTCCACCGGCTCGCCGAAGTTTCGGTTAACATCATCGACCAATGCGTCGCGCAGGGCGTGCCCTTCGCGCGCGAATACGGCGGTCTCCTCGCCAACCGCTCCTTCGGCGGCGCACAGGTCTCGCGCACGTTTTACGCGCGAGGCCAGACCGGCCAGCAGCTTCTCCTCGGCGCCTACTCCGCGCTCTCGCGCACAGTCGGTGCCGGCCTCGTCGAGCTCCACACGCACAGCGAGATGCTCGACCTCGTCGTCGTGGATGGCCACGCGAAGGGCGTCATCATCCGCCATCTCATCACCGGCGAAATCACCCGCCATAGCGCCGATGCCGTGATCCTCGCGACCGGCGGTTACGGCAACGTCTTCAATCTCTCGACCTACGCGCGCGGCTCCAACGCCACCGCCATCTGGCGCGCCTACAAGCGCGGCGCCTGCATGGCGAACCCCTGCTACACGCAGATCCACCCGACGTGCATTCCCGTGAGCGGCGATTATCAGTCGAAGCTCACGCTCATGTCCGAGTCGCTCCGCAACGACGGTCGCATCTGGGCCCCGAAGAAAAAGGAAGACGCGCGTCGGGCTCCGGGCGACATCGCCGAGGCTGATCGCGATTATTTCCTCGAGCGCATTTATCCGAGCTTCGGCAATCTCTGTCCGCGCGACGTCGCTTCCCGCGCCGCCAAGCGCATGTGCGACGAAGGCCGCGGCGTCGGCGAGACCGGCCTCGGCGTTTACCTCGATTTCTCCGACGCGATCAAACGTCTCGGTGAAAACGGCGTGCGCGAGCGCTACGGCAATCTCTTCGACATCTACCACGAGATCACCGCCGAGAGCGCCTACAAGGCCCCGATGCGCATCTACCCCGCCGTCCACTATACGATGGGCGGCCTCTGGGTGGACTATAACCTGATGTCGAACGTCCCCGGCCTCTTCGTGCTCGGTGAGGCGAACTTCTCCGACCACGGCGCGAATCGTCTCGGCGCGAGCGCGCTCATGCAGGGCCTCGCCGACGGCTACTTCGTCATTCCCTACACCGTGGGCGATTACCTCGCCGGACAGAAACCCGGCTCGCGCCCCAGTGCGGATTCCGCAGAGTTTAAGGCGGCGGCAGACAGCGTGACCGCGATGTCGAAACGTTTCCTCGACACGAAGGGCAAGCAATCGGTCAGTCATTTCCACAAGCGCCTCGGCAAAATCATGTGGGACCACTGCGGCATGGCGCGCACGAAGGAAGGCCTCGAAGCCGCGCTGCAAAAACTCCCCGCGCTCCGCGAAGAGTTTCACGCCACCGTCAACGTCCCCGG
>JANXSC010000421.1 GCA_025352845.1 Opitutaceae bacterium | reverse complement strand
GCGACATCACCTGCACCGGCCTCGCCGGCAATCTTGAGATCAACTCGATGAATGGTGAAATCCGGCTCGATGAGGTCGGGGGCGGCGTGGTCGTTTCCACCATGAACGGCGAGATTCGCGCCAACATCCGCGCACTGCGCGAGGGCAGCCCGCTGTCGTTTACCTCGATGAACGGCGAGGTCGTGCTGCGCGTGCCCGCCGACGCCAAGGCCAGCGTGCGGCTGCGCACCCAAAACGGCTCCGTGCTGACCGATTTCGACGAGACCGCACTCATCACCAAGACCGAAAGCACGCCGGGATCACGCACGCGCACAATGACCGTCAACGGCAGCGGCGCCAAAGTGCTCTCCGATGACGTGCGGGAAAAAATTCGCAGCGCCGCGCACACCGGCATCCATGCCGCCCACGAAGCCATCGCAGCAGTAAGGGAAAGCCTCACCGCCGCCCGCGAGGGCGCTCAGGAAGCCATACGCGAATCGGAGCAGGCGAAGGAATCCGCCAACCGGTCCGGGCAAAATGCGCCCCCCCCACCGGTGGTGCCGCCTGTTCCCGCCGCCTCGCCCAGGCCGCCCGCGCCGCCGAAAATTTCCCTTCCCACGATCTCCGGCGGCAAACTCGTCACCGGCACGCTCAACGGCGGCGGCCCCGAGATCAGCGTATCGACCATGAACGGCGACGTGACGCTGCGAAAAGTGGAGACGAAGCCGTAATCCGCGCCCCGCTAGGAGCGCGCAGCCCCACGGCCGTTGAGTGAGCGGCCTTTGGTTTTGTAGGCCAGCTCGCTTGCGAGCTGACCTACGATGGGGCGCGGTTGCGGATCTTAATTCAACGGCAGTGGCGCGCAGCTGGCCCCAGCCGGGCTGCACTATTAGCCGAACGGCGAAGATACAGTGCTGCATCTGAAATACGCAGGTCAGCGTATTCCCGTTGCAAATGCTGTATCTTCAGCGCTTCTCACCGCCCGCACTTTCACCGCCATGCTGCCCATCGTCATCGTCATCCTGTTGCTCACCGCCCTCGTGGCGACGGAGTCCTCATCGACGAATGGCGACGAGAAGTGAGCTTGCCCCCCTGGGCGTTTGCCCGCGCGCCACGGGCGACAGTGGCATCCCGCCCAAAAAATTAGCAGGGGCGCCCCCGCGAACGGAAGCGCCCCTGGTTGTTTCCTGATTTTGTGACTTACCGAGACGAGGCATAGCGATCTCCGGACACCGCGTCGTCGATGATCTTCACCGGCAGCGAAACTTTTTTCGCGACCGGCTTGCCATCGACCTCCGCGGGGAGGAACCGCCATTGCTTCACCGCCCTGACCACCGCCGTCGCCAGCACGTCGTCCGTGGCGGACTTCACGCTGAAGGCGGTCGGCAGCCCACTTTCGTCCACCGTGAACTCCAGTTGCACCAGTCCCCCGTTGAATTCCGACCCAACCGTGGGCGAAACCACGACGATGGGCACCGGAACCCCGGGATCCTTGTTGCACGACTTGAGGTAGATCTGTTCGTCGGTGTCCGACGCATAGGCGACGGCACCGGCAAACACACCCAGACTGAGGACCGTAACGAGTTTTCTGACTGCTTTCATGGTATTAAACTCCGCGGATAAGGCGGAGAGTTTGATTTCTCTCTCTATCGGGTTGAAACGCCCTTGCACCGGCCGCGTGCAAACGCGACCGGCCCGCGGGCGGTTTTGACCGCACGGCACGTGAGCGCAGCGCGGCCAAAGGATCCGTTTCGGGGGAAACCTGCGGCCGGATTCAAACCCGTCGGGATACCGGCCGCATCCGCTTCGCCGCGCACCCGGTAAAACCGGGCGCCGCGAAGCGAAATTCAAAGAACCCCACCGTCTAAGCAACGCGTGTGCCGCCGGCGCAATCTGCATCCAATCGCGCCGCCAAAACGTAACTTTCCACGCCCAGAAGCGGGCGCATGAATCTGCTTCATCCCTCGTGCTTTGGCTTGTGCGACGTGCGTCCTCGTGCCCGTCCACTCCTGAAATGAAACGTAGCTTGCACGCACCACCGCCGCCCTGTTCACTTCACCTTTTCGATTCGCACTCATGTCTTCGCCCAAGCCCAAACGCACCACGTTCTCCTTCCGCACCCCCGCCGCGCTCCTGCAATGGATCGATTCCGACTATACGCCGGATGGGCCCGAGAAAATGCGCGACGAGCCGGACCGCGTGGATTGGATTCGCTGCCTGCCGTTCCTCATTTTGCACCTCGGGTGCCTCGCGGCGTTTTGGGTGGGGGTGAGCCCGGTCGCGGTCTGGACCGCCGTCGCCCTCTATTTCGTGCGGATGTTTGCCGTCACCGGCATTTATCACCGCTATTTTTCGCACAAGACCTACAGCACGTCGCGCGTCGGGCAGTTCCTCCTCGCGCTGTGGGGCGGCACGACGGTCCAGCGCGGCGCGCTCTGGTGGGCCTATCACCACCGCCACCATCACCAGCACTCGGACGAACCGGAGGATGCCCATTCGCCGCACGTCCACGGCTTCTGGTGGTCGCATATCGGCTGGATCACGAGCCGCCGGAATTTCCCGACCGACTACTCCACCATCAAGGATCTCGCGAAGTTCCCCGAGCTGGTCTGGCTGAACCGTTTCGACACCGTGGTGCCGGTGGTTTTTGCATTCGCCGTGTTTGGCTTCGGCGCACTGCTGGAAGCCCATGCGCCCGGCCTCGGCACCAACGGCTGGCAGATGCTCGTGTGGGGCTTTTTCATCAGCACCACGTTTCTCTTCCACGGCACCGCATGCATCAACTCGATGGCACACCTGATGGGCCGCCGCCGCTTCGACACCGGCGACGACTCGCGCAATAGTTTCATCCTCGCGTTGATTTGCCTCGGCGAGGGCTGGCACAACAACCACCACCGCTACCAGTCCGCCACCCGCAACGGTTTCTACTGGTGGGAAATCGATCTCACCTACTACGGCCTCAAGGCCCTCTCGTGGACGCGCCTCATCTGGGGCCTCAAGCCCGTGCCAAAATCGATCATGGAGGAAGCCGCCCGCGCCGATCACCTCGCCAGCATCGCCGCCGCGCAGCACGCCGCCCTCGCCCACGGCGAATATTCCTCGCTGAAGAAAGTCGTCCCCGCCGCCGCGGCCATCGCCGTCGCCACCGCAGCCGCCTCGCAGATGCTCATCCCGAAGAAGGCCGAGGGCCCGGCGATGCACAAGGACCTCAGCGCGCAGACCGAGCACGGTTCGAAGGCGAAGCCGAACCCGCCAACGCGGATTTTCTGATTTGGATTTTCCCGCCGCGCGGTCACGGCGCTGCGTCCACTCCGCCGGCTGACGCGTAGCTGTTGGTCCCCATGCCCACTCTCGCGATCATCGGCACCGGCATCGCCGGCCTCGGCTGCGCGCACTTCCTCCGCCACGACTTCGACCTCACGCTATTCGAGCGCGCCGGCTACGTGGGCGGCCACACGAACACCGTGGAGGTCGAAGAGCCCGCCGTTGCAGTTGTAGGGCGGGGTCGCCCGACCCCGCCGTCGCCCTCGCGCCGCGTCGCGATGGACACCGGGTTCATGGTGTTCAACAAGGTCACCTACCCGCACCTCACGCGGCTCTTCGCCGAACTGCGCGTGCCGATCAAGCCGACCGAGATGTCGTTCAGCGTGCGCCACGCCGATCTCGGCCTCGAGTTCGCCGGCTCCTCGCTCAACCACCTCTTCGCCCAGCGCCGCAACCTCCTCCGCCCGCGCTTCTGGCGCCTCCTCGCCGCGATCAACCGCTTCAACGCCGAGGCCATCGGCGCGCTCGACGATCCCGCCGCGCAAAAGGAAAAGCTCGGCGACTACGTGCGCCGCCGCGACTACGGCGCGGATTTCTTCGATCTCTATCTCGTGCCGATGAGCTCGGCCGTCTGGAGCACGCCACCGGAGCTGATGCTGGAATTTCCCGCGACGACGCTGCTCCGCTTTTTCCACAACCACGGCTTCCTCGGCCTGCACACGCAGCACCAATGGTGGACGGTCGAGGGCGGCGCGAAAAACTACGTCACCCGCCTCACCGCCCCGTGGCGCGACCGCATCCGCGTCGGCGTCGCCGCAACGCGCATCGTGCGCGTCGCCGACGGTGTGGCCGTCACGACCTCCGATGGCCGCACGCAAATTTTCGACAAGGCGATCCTCGCCTGTCACGGCGATCAAGCACTGCGGTTGCTGGCCGCGCCGACCTTCGACGAGGAGCGCCTCCTCCGCGAATTCCACTATCAGCCCAACGTCGCCACCGTCCATACCGACGCCTCCGTGATGCCCCGCGCCCGCCTCGCCTGGTCGAGCTGGAACTACGAGATCGCCCGCGACGACGCCGGCCGCCTCTCCACCGCCACGCATTATTGGATGAACGCCCTCCAAGGCGTCTCCGACCGCGAAAATTACTTCGTTTCCATCAACCGCCCCGAGGCCGTCGCGCCTGATCGCGTGCTGCGCCTCATCGACTACGAGCACCCGCTCTTCAGCCTCGGTGCCGTGCGCGCCCAAGCGGAAATCCCCGCGCTCAACGCCGCCGCCCTCGGCAACACCGAGACGTTTTTCGCCGGCGCGTGGCAGCGCTACGGTTTCCATGAGGACGGCCTGCTCAGCGCCCTCCGTCTGAGCGAACTCCTCCTCGGCCGCGACCCGTGGACGCAGTCGGCGGCTCCGGCACTTGCGGCCATATCCTGAGTCCGGGACAGTGGCTAATTTGATTTTTTGCTGTCATAGCGAGAGCTGGAACCCACGGGAAGTTGGGTGGAATCGGCAATAAACTTCCAGACTTGTGATGGCGAGGAGCGCAGCGACGTGGCCATCCATCTGAAATATTTGCCGGATGGGCCGCGCCCGGCGGCCCGGGCTCGCAATGACAAATCAAACTGGGCCACTACCGAGTCCGGCCGGCGCGTGCCCCCGGCATGGCGCGGAATTGGCTGTGAGTTCCCTCACGTCCAGACGGCATCCGCCCCTCCGCTTCGGGCGTAATAGATTCGCCCAACGGTCCCCATGAATTCCTGCCTTTACGAGTGTCACGTCATGCACGCGCGATTCGCCCCGCGCACGCACTCGTTTCTCTACCGCATCTTCCTCTTCGCGATCGACCTCGACGAAGTCGAGACGCTGCACCGCAAACACGCGCTCTTCTCCCTCAACCGCGGCAACCTCTATTCTTTTCGCGACCAAGATTTTCTCCCGACCTCTGAACGCCTGCACAATGCGAGCACCGCCCCAATCGAAAATCGAAAATCTAAACTCGAAAATCTAAAATCCCGTGTCCTCTCCTATGCCGCCACCCACGGCGTCGTTCTCACCGGCGGCCGCGTGGTGCTTGTCACCCTCCCGCGCGTGCTCGGCTATCTCTTCAACCCTGTTTCGCTTTATTTTTGCTACGATCGCCACGGCGCTCCCGCCTGCGCCATTGCCGAGGTCACGAACACCTTCAAGGAGATGAAGCCCTATTTCCTCGGACCCGACACGCAGGCCGCCGCCAGCGGCGAGTTCCGCGTTCGCGTGCCGAAGAATTTCTACGTCTCCCCCTACTCCGACGTCGATGTCGCCTTCGACTTCACCCTGCGCACCCCCGGCGATCGCCTCTCGATCCAGATCGACGATTACGTCGCCGAGCAGCGGATGCTCACCAGCACACTCACCGGCCCGCGCCGCGAACTCACCACCGCGCGCCTCGCGTGGTTCACGCTCAAATATCCCGCGCTCACGCTGCGCATCATCGCGCTCATTCACTGGCACGCTTTTCGCCTCTGGCTGAAACGCGTGCCGTGGTTCGCCAAGGCCGCCCGCCCCGCCGACCAGCGCGACCTCTACCGCCCGCATTCGTCCCTCTCTCCCCGTCCCTCCTCTCCCGAAATCCCGCTCTCCGCCTTGGCTCACCGCAGCCTTGGCGAAGGCGGCCAGCCTTCCGACGCCGTATGAGTCAGTCCTCCTCCATCGAATCCAACGCAGGCCCGGCGCTTGCCGCCGCGCCGCTGTCATCGAACCCGTCGTGCCGGCAAGCGGCAGCCCTGCCACACCGGCATTCGATTCTCCGTCGCGCCGTGCTCGACGCCTTCGGCGCCATGCGGCGCGGCCGGCTCACGCTGCAATTGCCCGGCGGCGCCACCCACGAAATCGGCGGCAAGCCGCTCGCCCGCGCGCTCCCGCTCGACCTGCCCGAGCACGCCGTCATCCGCGTGCGCCGCGAGGCGTTTTTCAAAAAATGTTTCTGGTCGGGCGACATCGGATTCGCCGAATCGTTCATCGACGGCGATTGGGAGACGCCCGATCTCACCGCCGTGATCGCGTTCTTCATCCTCAACGTCGATTCCGCGCCCACGCTCTCCGGTTCGCGACGCACCGCCGCGCTCAATCTCCTGCGCTTCGCCAACCGTCTCGGCCACGCGCTGCGCCCCAACACCCGCACGATCGCCCGCCGCAACATCGCCGAGCACTACGATCTCTCCAACGACTTCTTCGCGCTCTGGCTCGATCCGTCGCTGATGTATTCTGCCGCGAAGTGGCCCGCGCACGCGCCCGACCTCCCGCTCGAGGAAGCGCAGCGCGAGAAGAACGACGCACTCTGCCGCCACCTCCGCCTGAAGCCCACCGACCGCGTGCTTGAGATCGGCACCGGGTGGGGCGGTTGGTCGCTCCACGCCGCAAAAACCTACGGCTGCCACGTCACGACCGTCACGATCTCGCAGCAGCAGTTCGAACTCGCCCGCCGGCGCGTGGCCGAGGCCGCACTTGCCGACCGCGTCGATGTCCAGCTCCGCGATTTCCGCGACATCACCGGCCACTACGACAAGATCGTCTCGATTGAAATGGTCGAGGCGCTCGGCCACAAATACCAAGCGACGTTCGCCGAAGTCGTCTCGCGTCTCCTCAAACCCGAGGGCCTGCTCGCGCTGCAATTCATCACGTGCCCCGATGCGCGCTACGGCCAGTTTCGTCGCGGCGTGGATTTTATCCAGAAACACATTTTTCCCGGCTCTCTGCTGCTCTCGCCCAACCGCCTCAACGATCTGCTCGCCCGCGCCGGCGGTTTCACGCTGCACGCGATGGACGACTTCGGCCCCGACTACGCGCGCACCCTGCGCCTCTGGCGCGCGAGTTTCGAGGCGCAGCGCGAGCAAGTGCGCGCCCTCGGCTTCGACGAGCGCTTCGAGCGCAAGTGGACCTACTACCTCTGCTACTGCGAGGCGGCCTTCGCCCTGCGCAACATCTCCGTCGTCCACACGCTGCACACGCGGGCGAACAATCTCAGCCTGTAGGGCCGCCGCTTTTCGGCGCGCCGCGTCTCCCGTGATCATCTTTCTCCGCATCCTCTTCCTCGTCGTCATCGCCTCGATGCTCGCCGTCACGTCGTGGGCGAGTTTGCACACGCCGCTGTTCGCGATTCCGCGCGAGGTTCTCGCGCATCCGTGGTTCATCGCGACGCTCTTCGACGCCTACTGGGCGTTTGTCGCGTTTTACGTGTGGGTCGCGTGGAAGGAGCAGTCGCTCGCCGCCCGCGTGCTCTGGTTCGTTGCGATCATCGCGCTCGGGAATATCGCGATGGCGGCCTACTTTCTGCGCGAACTCTTCCGCGTGCCGGCCGACGGCGCGCTCGACCCCGTCTTCACCCGGCGCAACCCCGGCACACTCGTGCTCCCCGGAGCGCTGACCGTCGCGAGCGTCGTGGTCTATCTGTTCGCATGAGCGCCGCACCCAGTGGCACGGGCGTCCCGCCCGTGGATTTGAACCAACCCGCTCCCGCGCCACGCCCAGGCTTCTGGCGCCGACGCGTCATCGAACCGATTCGCGCGCAGCTCACGCAGGGCGTCGCCCCCGATCAAGTTGCGCTCACGCTCGGCGTCGGCTCCGCGTGCTCACTGCTGCCGTTTCTCGGGTTCACCTCGCTGCTCAACCTCGGGGTCGGTCTCGCCCTGCGCATGAACCAGCCGATCCTCCAAACGCTCAACCAGCTCCTCGGCCCGGTGCAGCTCGCGCTCATCCTCGTGCAGGTGCGCGCGGGCGAGTGGATCTGGGGAGCGACCGGCGACCGCTTCACCGTCGGCGAAATGATCCGCACGTTTCGCGACAGCAGCGTGACCGAGTTTCTCGCACGGTTCGGCTGGGCCGGCATTCACGCCCTCACCGCGTGGCTGCTGTTCGCACCCGTGCTCGCGGCCGTCGTTTATTTTTCCGTGCGCCCCGCGATCCGGCGGGCGGCAGCAAGATTGAAACCATGACCACTCTCACCCTCGCCCTCATCGCCACCGTTGGCGCGGGCGCGCTCTTTGCGGCCGCGTATGCGTTTTCCCGGCGCATCGATAACTACGGCGTCGTCGATGTCGTGTGGTCGTATGCCTTCGGCGCGCTCGCGGGATTCTACGCACTCGCCGGCCAGGGCTGGCCCGTGCGCCGCGCGCTCATCGCGGCCATGGTCGCGGTGTGGAGCCTGCGGCTCGGCACGCATCTGTTCGTCCGCGTCGCCGGGCATCATCCGGTGGAAGACAGCCGCTATGCGCAGCTCCGCCGCGACTGGGCGGGAAATTTAGCGCCGAAGATGTTCGGCTTCTTCCAACTCCAAGCGATCTCGGTCGTGGCACTCGGCGTGGCATTTCTCTTCGCCGCACAGAATTCCGCACCGCGCCTGCACGCGCTCGAGTTCGCCGGTGCCGCGCTCTGGCTCATCGCGATCAGCGGCGAGGCGCTGGCCGACGCGCAGCTCGCGGCCTTCAAGCGCGACCCGGCCAACAAGGGCGGCGTCTGCAACGTCGGCCTCTGGCACTACAGCCGGCACCCCAACTATTTTTTCGAGTGGCTGATCTGGGTGGCCTATTTCATCTTCGCGCTCGCCTCTCCGTTGGGCTGGATCGCGATCATCGGACCGGCCGGCATCCTGTTTCTCCTGCTGCGCGTAACAGGCATACCCATGGCCGAAGCCCAAAGCCTCCGCAGCCGCGGCGATGCTTTTCGCCGCTACCAGCAAACCACGAGCGCCTTCGTCCCCTGGCTTCCCAAGAAACTTTGAAAAATCTGGAACTCAGGGAATCAGGAAAAATTCCTGTCCCTGATTCCCTGAGTTCCAGATTAAATTTCTACGTTTGGTCATTCTCCTTCCATGATCGATTCCCTGCTCGAAAAAGATCTCCTGCCCGATTGGCTTCTGCGCCGCGGCATCCGTCGGCTCCTCGCCCAGCGCATCCGCGACGAATCCGCGCATTACAATCGCGAGGCCTACGTCGCCGATCTAAAGCGCCGACCGCTGGCCGAGCAGACCGCCGCCGCCAACGAGCAGCACTACGAGGTGCCCACGCGTTTTTATGAACTCTGCCTCGGTCGTCGGCTGAAATATTCCGGCTGCCTCTACCCCACCGGCCGCGAAGCCCTCGACCAGGCCGAGGAGGCCATGCTCGCGCTCTACGCCGAGCGGGCGCAGCTCGCCGATGGGCAGCACATCCTCGAACTCGGCTGCGGCTGGGGTTCGCTTTGCCTCTACAACGCGGAGAAATTTCCCCGCGCGCGCATCACCGCGATCTCGAACTCCCGCACGCAGAAGGAACACATCGACGCCGAGGCGAAACGCCGCGGCCTCACGAATCTCACTATCGTCACGTGCGACATCAACGCCTTTGACATCGCGCCCGGCCAGTTCGACCGCGTCGTCTCCGCCGAGATGTTCGAGCACCTGAAAAACTACCAGCGCCTCTTCGCCAGCATCGCGCGCTGGCTCAAGCCCGGCGGATTGCTCTTCACTCATATCTTCACGCACCACCGCCTGAGTTATCACTTCATCGCCCGCGACGCCTCCGACTGGATGAGCCGTTATTTTTTCACCGGCGGCCAGATGCCCGCGCATGATCTCCTCCCGCAATTCCATGACGACCTCAAGCTCGTCTCCGACTGGAAGGTCAACGGCACCCACTACCAACGCACCGCCGAACACTGGCTGCTAAACATGGACGCCCACCGCGCCGAGATCATGCCGCTCTTCGCCGCCACCTACGGCGCCGCGCACGCGACGAAATGGTGGGGCTACTGGCGCGTCTTTTACATGAGCTGCGCCGAACTCTGGGGCTACCGCGCCGGCGAAGAATGGCTCGTGAGTCACTACCTCTTTCGAAAACCGTGAGCCCGCGACTCACCTTCCTCATGGCCGCAGTCGCCGCCTTCGCTCCGCTCCGCGCCAACGATGCCGACACGCTCATCCGCGACGCCCTCGCCGCCGAGGCGCGGTTCGACTCGCGCGCGGCGCTCGGGCTTTTTCAGCGCGCCGACGCCGCGCGGCCGGGCGACGCCATGATCCAGCAAAAGCTCTCCCGCCAGTTTTCCGACCTCACGATCGACACGCCCGATCTCGCGGAGAAAAAGCGCCTCTGCACCGACTCGCTCGCGCACGCCCAGCGCGCCACCGAGCTCAAGCCGGCCGATGCCGTCAACGTCCTCTCCGTCGCGATCTGCTACGGCAAACTCGCCACCTACGCCGACACCCGCGCCAAGCTCGAATACTCGCGCCTCGTGAAAGACTACGCCGAGCGCGCCCTCGCCCTCGATCCCGCCTACGACTATGCGCACCACGTGCTCGGCCGCTGGCACTACGAGGTCGCGACGCTCGGCGCCACGACGCGTTTTTTCGTGCGCCTCGTCTACGGCGGCCTGCCGCCGGCCTCCACCGCCGAGGGCGTGCGCCACCTCCGTCGCGCCGTCGAACTTTCGCCCGCACTGCCGTCGCACCGCGTCGAACTCGGCTTCGCACTCCTCGCCGACGGCCAACGCGATCTCGCGCGCGAGGCGTTCAAACAGGCGCTCGCGTTGCCGAAGCGCGAGAAATACGACGACGAGGCTTGGCTCCGGGCGCGCGAGGCGCTGGCGAAATTGTAGGGTGGGGTCGGGAGACCCCGACCTGCAAAAAGTCAGCTCTTCGCGGGCCGCGCTTCCGCGGCGGGTGGCGGCGCGGGCGATGGAGGGCGCGGTTTACCGTCATGGGTGCCGGGCTCCATGATTTCCACGCGCGTGCCATCGACGTCGTAATAGTTAATCTGCCGTTTCCCGTTCACTCCCACTTTCAGTTCCGTCGGTGGTTTGCTGCCGGCCGGATAGTTGCGCGCCGCGAGGATGGCGCCCGCCTTTTCGGCATCGGCCACTTCGAGGCAGATGTGGTGCATCGTCCGCAACCGGTCGCCGGACGGATATTTCTCGTAGAGCATGAACTCCACGTAGTCCTCGCCGTCGGGCACCCGCATATTGACCCAGTTGAGGGTCTTGCCGCCGGAGCTGCCGCGCCACGTCTCTTTGAAGCCAAGGATTTCGCCGTAAAATTTCAGCGAGGCCTCAAGTTCGCCGGTCATCACGCCCACATGGCTCATCCGTTGCGCGACGCGGGTGTCGGGCAAAAATTTTCCCAGCTCCCGCATGGTCCAGCCCTCCGGCATGTATTGCACAATCTCCACGCCATTCCCGGCCGGATCCTTGATCGTGAAATTCTTGTTGCCGATTTTGCCGACGGGCGCGGCGGGCGGCAGGCCCGCGACGCCTTTCGCGCGCAGGTAGGCGAGCATCGCGTCAGCATCGTCCACTTCGATCGCGATGTGGTAGAGCCGGTCGGCGTCGGGTGCGACCTCGCTGCCGGGAAACAGCTCCACGCTCTGCCGGTCGTTGATCTTGATCCAGACGAGATCGCCGCCCTTGGGCCGCGGAATCGAATACGGCGATTGAAAGCCGAGGAAGTCCTCGTAGAACGCGCGCGCCTTCGCCATGTCGCTCACGTAAAACGCGGCATGCGAGATGCCCGTGATGCGCGGCCGCTGCGGCGCATCCTGCGCCGCGAGCGGAGTGAGGAGGATTGAGGCCAGCAGCAGAGTGCAGATTTTCATGATTGGAGTAGGGCGGACTTCAGTCCGCCTCTGGGGATTGGGTTGCAGGAGAATTCCAAGGCGGGCTGAAGCCTGCCCTACTTGGTTGCCCCCGGCACCGTAACGCCCTTCGGCAATCCGCCGACGGGGCCGGAGACGGGCGGAAGTTCGTTCGCGCGCGGTGCGACCTTCGCGAGGTTCGGCGTCACGTCGGCGTCGACATTGCGCACGGCCCAGGCGATGCCGCCGAGGAGAATTTCCTGAAAAACAGGATTGAGCCAGTTGTCTTCGCGATGACCCATCGAGGTGTAGAACACCCGGCCCTGGCCATGCATCCGCGCCCACGTCGAGGGATACGGCGACCGTTGGTAGGGCGTGTCCCAGCCGGCGGGCGGCCAATCCTTCGTGCCGGCAAATGGATCGCGCATCGCGGCCGTGTCCTGCACGAGGAGCACGTGCAGGTCGGGCGCAAAGTTCGCCATCGAATACCACTCCTCCAACAACTCGAAGCTGCCGCCGCGTTTCGCGAAGCCGGGAAATTTCGGATCTGTCACGATCACGCGCCCGATCAGCTGCGTGCCATGGATGATCAGCTCGCCGCCGATCATGCGGATGTAGGGATCGGCTTTGTCACCGCGATTCTGATAGCGCCATCTGCGCGGCTGGTTGGTGTTGGTCTCCGCCGTCTCGTCGGTGTGAAACGTGTCCGCCGCGGAGTGCGTGCCGATGAAGCCCTTCCCACCCGCGATGGCGTCGAGAAAGGCCTGCTTACCCGCGGCGGTCATCGGCGGGTTGCCGTCTTTGCCCGCGGCCAGGAGATCGCCGCTCGTGTAGAAAAAATACGCGTCGAACTGCGCGAGATATGCCGGCGCGAATTTGCTCCCGTCCTTCGAAAAGGTGAACGCGTAGCCGTGCTTCGCGCCGAGTTCGGTGAGCACCTGCTGCGCCCAGCTCGGCTGGCCCGCGCGCTCGCGCACGACGCTGTGCTCGAAGTTCGAGCACTTGCTGAAGAAGAGGATTTTTTTGACGGGCGCGGCCAGGGCGGCGGATGCCAGCGTGAGGAAGAGGAAGAGACGGAGGAATTTCATGCAGAGGTGGGCGCGAGGGGAAAAGGTCAGGGTTTCGCCGCCAGCACCCCGCTCGGCAGCCGGTTGTCGTTCATGAGCGAGACGATTTCCTGCGGCTCCAGACCGCGATCGACGATGAAGAGTTCGTCGAGGTCGCCGCGGAAACGATCGGCGCGCGGGCCGCCCGGGCCGAGACGGCGGCCGAGCCACACGATGTCAGTGAGTGCGGCGTTTTCCGCGACCGCCGGGCCGCGCGTGCGGCCGGACATAACGGTGCTGCTCTCCAGCCGGCCGTCCACATATTGACGGACTTGCACCGGGGTATCCTGCTCGTCGGTGCCCGGCGCAAAGCACACCGCCACGTGATGCCAGCGGCCGTCGCGCAGCGAGGTCGTGCCGATCGCGTGGCCGCCGCCGAAGTCGGTGCGCAGCGCGCCGAGCGGACCCTCGGTGCGATCGCGGTTCCAGTTGATGCCGGCGTGGCGGTTACCGAGTTTCCGGCTGCGCGTCGTCCACGTGACCATCGAGTAGGCGTCGGACAGTGGCGCATCCTCCGG
>JANXSC010000410.1 GCA_025352845.1 Opitutaceae bacterium | reverse complement strand
ATGCGGAGCACTTCGAGTCCCGCGATCTTGCCGGCATCTTTCGTGGCCTGACGCTGCGAGTCGTTGAAATAGGCGGGGACTGTGATGACGGCCTGAGTGACTTTCTCGCCGAGATACGCCTCGGCATCGGCCTTCAATTTCCCAAGCACAAACGCCGCGATCTGCTGTGGCGCGAACTGCTCGGTCTTGTCGCCGACCTGCACCTCGATGTAGGCGTCGCCGTTTTTGCCCTCGACGGTTTTAAAGGGCATGTTCTTCGCCTCTTCGCGGACCTCGGTGAATTTGCGGCCGATGAAACGCTTCGCGGAGAACACGGTGTTGCGCGGATTCGTCACAGCCTGGCGCTTGGCGGCCTGACCCACGATACGCTCACCAGATTTCGTGAAGGCGACGACCGACGGTGTCGTGCGCGCGCCCTCGGCATTGGGGATGACCACCGGCTCTCCGCCTTCCATGATGGCCATGCAGGAGTTGGTGGTCCCTAGATCAATACCGAGAATGCGGCTCATGCTGCGACTTTAGCAACGCGTGTGCCCGACTGGCGCAAAAGGCCCTTAAGAGCTGTTCCCCATCAGTTAGAAAATTCAGCGCGAAGTTCGGCGGCGGAACACCAACCTGTAATTCTGCCAGCTTGGCACACTCGCGGTGGTTTTCCCGCGCCATGTCTCATCGTGCTGGCACAGTTGAATTTTCCGGCACTCGTCCTAACTTCCGCAGTATGGACATGGAAATCACCCTACCCGGCGATGTGCCGATCATGACGCTGCCGAACACCGTATTTTTTCCGCAGGCACTGCTGCCCCTGCATATTTTTGAGCCGCGCTATCGGCACATGCTGCGCGACGCGCTCGCCTCGAACCGCCTTTTCGCCGTCGCCGCCCTCAACCAACACCCGGCCGATCCCGCGGCGTTTGAACCGGCGCATCCCATCGCTGCCGTCGGGATCATCCGCGCTTGCCAGAAAAACGAGAACGGCACCTCCAATCTGCTGCTCCAAGGCCTGTGCCGGGTGTCGATTACCAAGATTCTCCGCGATGAACCCTACCGCCGAATCCAGATTCGCGCCCTCGCGAGCGAGGCCGGTGCCACCAGCGAGGACAACGCCGCCCTGCGCCGCGAGGTCGTCCGCCTCGTGCAGCTCAAACAGAAACTAACCTCGGCTGGGCCGCGCGAGCTGACGACGTTTCTGAAAAACGTGGAGGACCCCGACGCGTTCGCGGATATCGCCGCCTTCAATTTTTGCGACGATTCCGCCTTGAAACAGCGCCTGCTGGAGACACTCGACGTCAATCGCCGCCTGCGTCTCTTCGGCGACCATCTGCGCCGCGAAATCGAAACGGTTAAACTCGAGCAACGCCTGCAAGGCCGCCTGCCCGACGAGCGCATTCCTGAAAACTAATTCGCGGCCAACCGCGCGGTCGGTAAATTTCACGGGTTTTTGCCGTCCCGGTGCCGTGTTCCCACTCGTCGGCAAGAAGGAAGCCCTACAGCGTCTCACATCGTGATGCCCGCCACCGCCACCGCCCCACTTTCGATTCTCGTCGCCGATGATGAGGAGGGCATCCGCAACCTCCTCGCCAAATGGCTCGGCAGTCGCGGCCACTCTGTAGCCTGCGCGGAAAGCGGACAGAACGCCCTTCATCTCCTCAATCGCCAGCATTTCGACGTCGTGATCACCGATATAATGATGCCCGACGGCGACGGCTTCGAGTTGATCCCCGCCGTGCGCAAGGCCCAGCCCGAGGCCCGCATCGTCGCCATCTCCGGCGGAGGACAATTTATTTCGAGCACCGATTGCCTCGCCCTCGCGCGCGGCCTCGGCGCGCATGCCACGGTCCTGAAGCCCTTCAACTGGGAACAAGTCCGCACCGGCATCGCCACCGCGCTCCCTCCGGGCGTGGAGATCGGCAACGCGGTCGCCGCCTGAGCGGCAAAATGGTGCTTGCGCTTGCTGTCGCAGCGGGTTTTTTCCGCTCTTCCCGCGCGCGCCAACATAGCTCAGCTGGTAGAGCAATTCATTCGTAATGAATAGGTCATCGGTTCGATTCCGATTGTTGGCTCCAGCGCTTCCGAGCGCCCGCGCCGGAATCCCTCCTTGCCTCCGCTCGCCGCTGAACTCTTCGACTACGCGCTGCCACCCCGCCTGATTGCGCAGCATCCGGCCGCCCGCCGCGATCAATCGCGCCTGCTCGTCGTCGAGCGCGGCTCGCACGCGATCCAGCACCGCCGTTTCGCCGACCTGCCGGAGTTTCTCCGGGCCGACGATGTTTTGATTCGCAACAACGCGGCGGTGCTTCCGGCGCGCCTGTATGCCCAGCGCCCCACCGGCGGCCACGTGGAGTGTTTTCTCCTGCGACAAGTCGGCGCCGACACAAATCTCTGGCGCTGCCTGATCAAACCGGGACGAAAACTTCCGGTCGGAGCCACATTTCGCCACGCGACGGGAGAATTTTCCGCCATCATCACCGCGCGCGAAGCCGACGGCTCCGCCATCGTCCGCTTCGAAACCACGCGCCAGCAGCCCATCGTCGCGGTCGCGGCTCGTCTCGGCGAAGTGCCCCTGCCACCCTACATCTCCCGCGACACCCCATCACCCTCTGACCGCGACGCACAGCGCACCACCGACCTCGAGCGCTACCAGACCGTCTACGCCGATCCGGCGCGGACAGTGGCCGTCGCCGCACCCACCGCGGGCCTGCACTTCACTCCCGAACTCCTCGCCACCCTCGCAGCGCAAGGCGTGCGCACCGCCGATCTCACACTGCATGTCGGGCTCGGCACGTTTCGGCCCATCGCCACGGACACGGTCGAGGCGCATGACATCCACCGCGAACTCTACGAGATTCCCTGCGCAACGCAGCGCGCACTGTTTCCTCCGCGAGATGGCCGGCGCATCGCGGTCGGCACCACGGCGGTTCGCACGGTGGAGGATTTTCTTTCCGGCCACTCGGCTCCCCTGCCCGGCTCCGCCACCTGCTTCGCCGAGGCCGGCATTTTTATTTTTCCGCCGCGCACCTTTCGTAGCGTCGATGCCCTCATCACGAATTTCCACCAGCCGCGCTCCACGCTGCTCTGCCTGGTCTCCGCGTTTCTCGCTCCCGGCTCGACCGACGGCATTGCGTGGCTGCGCGAGATTTACGCCGAGGCGATCGCCCGCGAATACCGTTTCTTCAGCTACGGCGACGCGATGCTGATTCTGTGAGGGCAATCGCCCGCGCCATTTGCCTTGCGCCCGACTTTTCATCTCTTCCCCCTCCGTTTCCATGAAACTAAAAGCCATCCTTCTTCTCACCGCCATTGCCGCGCTCGGCTTCTCCTCCAGCGGAGCCCGCGCCGCCGAAACCTACGTCATCGACACCGTGCATTCGTCGGTCGCGTTCAGCATCCGGCACTTCGTTTCCAAGGTGCCCGGAAAATTCAACCAATTCACCGGCACCATCACGTTCGACGCCGCCAATCCCGCCGCCAGCTCCGCCGAAGCCACGATCCAGATCGCGTCGATCGACACGGCGAACCAGAAGCGCGACGATCACCTCCGCAGCGCCGATTTCTTTGACGCCACGAAATTTGCCACGATGACGTTCAAGAGCCGCACGTGGAAGAAAACCGGCGAGAACACCTTCGATGTCACCGGCGATCTCACGCTCAAGGATGTCACCAAGGAGGTCACCCTCAAGGTCACCGCTCTCGGCTTCGGCCCCGGCATGGGCGGCGCGCAGCTCTCCGGCTGGGAAGCGACCACCAAAATCAACAAGCGCGCCTTCAATGTGAAGGGCCCCGCGATGCTCGAGGCCGCGCTCGGCGACGAGATCGCCATCACGATCAACATCGAGGCCGGCCTCAAGAAGAGCTGACGCTTCCGCGCCCGCGCAATTTTTAAGGGCGGCCCGCAAGGCGTCCTTTCTTTTTGCCGCGGCCCCACGCACACTCCGACCGTGACCAGCGACGAACTCCAGACCCTCATCGAAGACGCCACCGCCGACTACGCGCTCGGCGAGAGCGACCTCGCCGTCGCCAAACTCACGCGCGCCACCGCCGTCGCGCCCGAGTCGTTCGAGGCGTGGCATGCGCTCGCCGAGGTGAATTTCTCTCTCCGCCACCTCGACGCCGCCCTCGCCGCCGGCGAACGCGCCCACGCTCTGCGCCCCACCGATCTCTTCATCAACACCACGCTCTCGCGCATCTGGATGGAGCGCGGCGACAAGACTCGCGCCGAGCATTTCGGCGCACAGGCCAAGATTGCAGATTGGCGTGAGCAGCTGAAAAAGCCCGGCGACAAATAGTCAGCGCGGGATTGTCTCGCGGCTCTCGTTGCCGTCCACTCTCCGGCAGTCCGGCCCTCCCCACCATGACTACGCTTCGTTTCGTCTTCTGCTTGCTGCTGTCGCTTTCGCTGTGCGCGATCATCCGCGCGCAGGCGAGCACCGGTTCGATTGAGGGCCGCGTGTTCAATCCCACGACCGGCGAGTTCCTCGAAAACGCCCGCGTGACGATCGTGGGCACCGGCCTCGAAACGCTCACCGACAGTCTCGGGCACTACCGTTTTCCAAATATCGCCATTGGCTCGGCGAAATTAGACGCGTTCTACACCGGCCTCGTCTCCGAGACCGCCACGGTGCCCGTCACCGCGGGCCAAACCTCAACGCACGATTTCAACCTCACGCACACCACGCCGGTGCAGTTGGACAAATTCGTCGTCGCCACCTCGAAGGAAATGTCCGGCGCCGCGATCGCGATTAACGAGAAGCGCTTCGCCGCCGACATCCGCAACGTGATCGCCGCGGATGAGTTTGGCCCGATGGCCGATGGCAACGTCGGCGAACTCCTCAAGACCATCCCCGGCGTCTCGCTCGACTACGTCGGCGGCGCGGCGATGAACATCTCGCTCAACGGCGTGCCCACCGGCTACGTGCCCGTCACGATGAACGGTTTTCCGCTCGCGAGCACCACGGCGACTTCGCCGACCGGCCGCGATGTCGAACTCGTGAATGTCGCGACCAACAACCTCGCGCGGATCGAGGTGCTGCACTCGCCCACGCCCGAATCGCCGGGCCACGCCCTCGCCGGTTCGGTGAACATGGTTCCGCGCAGCGCGTTCGAGCGCGTGCGCCCCCAACTCCAGACCAACCTCTACCTGCTTGCGCGCGACGACGTTCTCGACGTCGGCAAATCGCCCGGACCCACGCTCGGCTCCACCCACAAGGTGCTGCCGGGTTTTGATTTTTCCTACGTCGCACCGGTGAACGCGCGCTTCGGCTACACGCTTTCCGGCGGCACCTCGCAGCAATACCAACCGACGTATTTTGTGCAGACCGCGTGGCGCGGCGTCAGCGCCGCGACGAACGGCACCACGCTCCCGAACACCACCCCGGGCAATCCCTACCTCACCGACTACCTCATCCGCGATCAACCGCGGCAGGCGCGCCGCTCGTCGGCCAGCGTGACGCTCGACTATAAGTTCAGCCGCACCGATCGCATTTCCGTTTCCCTTCAAGCCACACGCCACGACGCGCAATACAACCAGCGCGACCTCACCTTCTCCGTCACGCGCGTGCTGCCGGGAAATTTTTCGCCGGCGTTCACGCATGGCGCGGCCGGCGGCGGCACGCTCACCCTCGCCAACACCGGCGACCGCGATCGGCGCAACGCCAACTACGCGCCCTCGCTCGTCTGGCGGCACGACGGCCCGCTCTGGAAAGCCGAAGCCGGCGCCGGCTGGTCGCTTTCTACGAGCGAGATTCGCGATCAGGGAAAGGGTTTTTTCAACTCCGTCACCGCCACGCGCACCAATGTCACCATCGCGTTCGACGACATTTTTTATCTGCGTCCGCGCGCGATCACCGTCACCGACGGCACCACCGGCGCGCCCGTCGATCCGTTTCGGCTCGCGAGCTACACGCTCCAGAGCGCGAGCGGCAATCGCTACGGCGCCGACACCGTGCTCGGCCGCGGCCCCGGCGATGGCATCGCCAACCGCACGAGCGATGCCGCGCGCAACGCCTACGCCAACCTCAAGCGCACCTTCGCCACCGCCACGCCCTTCACACTCAAGGCCGGCCTCGATCTGCGGCAGGCGATGCGCGACTACCGCGGCGGCACGACGGCGTTCACCTACGTCGGCCTCGACGGTCGCGCCAACTCCGCCGATGACGGTGCCGCGCCCTTCCTCGATCCCGGCTACAGCGCGCGCGACGGCGTCTTCGGTTTCCCAAAAACCGAGCGCATCGGCGGCGGCCTGCTCTGGGATCATTTCCGCGCGAACCCGAGCGTGTTTACCAAAAACGACAACACGATCTACCGCTCCGCCATCACGCTCTCGAAGCGCGCCGAGGAGACCGTCTCCTCGGCATTTCTGCGCGGCGATGTCGCTTTGTTTCAGCACCGCCTGCGTCTGATGGGCGGCCTGCGTGCCGAGCAAACTAACATTCGCGCCGAGGGCCCGCTCACCGATCCGGCGGGTAATTACCAGCACCGCGCCGATGGCTCGATCATTCGCGGCGCCAATGGCCAGCCGCTGCCCATCGTGCCGACGACCGACGCGCTCGGCGTCTCGCGCCTCACGTTTCTCGACCGCGGTTACTCCGCGCGGAAGGAATACCTGCACGTCCTCCCGCGCTTCAATGCGAGCTACACCGTCCGCGAAAATCTCGTCGTGCGCGCCGCCTATTCGCACGCACTCGGCCGGCCCAACTACAACCAATACGCCGGCGGCCTCACGCTGCCCGACGAGACGATCGCGCCGTCGCCGAACAACCGGATCACGGTCAACAATGTCGCGC
>JANXSC010000405.1 GCA_025352845.1 Opitutaceae bacterium | reverse complement strand
AGGGCGGCGACCAGCCACACGAGCGCGCCGAGCGGCACGAGCCTATGAGTTTTCATGCGCCTACGGATTCGCCGGCGGATTACTTTGTCAAAGGGTTTGCGGACATCAGCCCCGCGCCTTCTGCTCGCCATTCGCTCCGTTCATGTCCCTCACCGCCAACCGCACCATCACTCACAAGCCCGCTCTCGCGATTTTCGCGGCGGTGGGCAGCGCGTGGGTATTTGTGTTGGTCACGCTCGGGGCGTTCACGACGAGCATTGGCGCGGGGATGGCGTTTCCCGACTGGCCGCTCTCCAACGGCTCGATTAACCCGCAAGGCTGGCTGACCGACATCGCGAAATTCGCGGAGCATTCGCACCGGCTCACTGGCATGATCATGGGGCTCGTCACGATCGGGCTCGCGCTGTGGCTCTGGTTGCGCGAAGGGCGCGCGTGGGTGCGGCAGCTCGGCGGCTGGGCGCTCGGGATCGTGATTTTGCAGGGCATCATCGGCGGGCAGCGCGTGACCCTCAATGCGATTGAGGTGCCGGGCTTTCACATGTCGCTCGGCGAAATGCTGCGCATCCCGCACGGCATCTTCGCGCAAATCTACGTGTGCCTCCTCATCGCCATCGCGGTGGCGCTCTCGCGGGCGTGGATCGAACGCACCGCGCCGGTGAGCCTGCGTTTGCGGCGGATCGGGGTGATTTGCACGGGGCTCGTGCTGGTGCAGCTCGTGGTCGCGGCCACGATGCGGCACAACGGCGCGGGCCTCGCGATCCCGAGCTTCCCCTATTCCACACCCGACGGGCATTGGCTGCCGCCGCAGTGGAATTTTCCCGTCGCGATTCATTTCACGCATCGCCTCATGGCGCTCGTGCTCGCGGTGGCGCTGACGATTTTTGCGTGGTCGGTCCGCCGCGACCGCGCCGCCACACTCGCGATGCGCGCGGGCGCCTCGGCGCTCGTGACGCTGCTCGTGCTGCAAATTCTCCTCGGCGCGCTGGTCGTGCTCTTCGGGCGCCAGCCCGATGCGACGACGGCGCACGTGGTCGTCGGCGCGCTGACGTTTGCGCTCACCTTCTGGCTCACGTGGGTCGCGCACCGCGACACCATCGAAGGCAACGCTCCGCTCGCCACCCCTTCGCGCGTATGACCACCGAGACCGCCACGGGCGCAAAATTCCGCGACTACCTCGCGCTCACGAAACCGCGGCTGAGCATGCTCTCGGTCATCACGGCGTTGGTCGGTTACTTCGCGGCGCGACCGGCCTCGAACCCGGGGAAACTCACGCTGCTCCTCGTCGGCACCTCGCTCGCCGCCGGCGGCGTGGCGGCGCTCAACCAGTGGCTGGAGCACGAGACCGACGCGCAGATGAAACGCACCGCGGACCGGCCGATTCCCTCGGGGAAAGTCGCGACCGGCTCGGCCTTCGTGCTCGGCTGGCTGATGTGTGTGGTGGCGCTGTTCATTCTCTTCGCCTGGGTGGAACGGCTGGCGGCGCTGTTCACGCTGGCCACGATTGTCTCGTATCTCGGCTGGTATACACCGGCGAAGCGCCGCTCGATCTGGAGCACGGAGATTGGCGCGATCGCGGGGGCGTTTCCGCCCTTGATTGGGTGGTGCGCGGGCGAGGGGCGTGTCTCGACGCTCGGTTGGATCCTCTTCGCGATTTTGTTTTTCTGGCAGATTCCGCACTTCATGGCGATCGCGTGGACTTACCGGCGCGATTACTCGGCGGTGCATTTCCCGATGCTGCCGGTGCGCGATGAGGCGGGCGGGCGCGTGGCGATGTGGGCGCTCGTTAATTCCATCGCGCTGCTCGTGGTCACGCTGCTGCCGGTCGCACTCGGCCTCGCGAGCAAGGCCTACGGCCTCGCCGCCGCGGTGATTGGCGCGTGGTTCGTGTGGCGCGCGATTGCGTTTCTACAGGCGGACACGCGCGACGCGATGGCGCGGAAACTTTTCTTCGCCTCCATCATCTTTCTCCCGCTCGTGCTCGGCGCGCTCGTCGCCGATCGACTGCTCGTCCCATGACCGCCCAAGACATCCCCCCGCTCAACGCCGTCCTCAACGGGCTCGCGACCCTGCTCATCTCCGCCGGCTTCGTCTTCATCAAGACCGGCCGCAAGCACGCGCACCGGCGCGCGATGCTCACCGCCGGCGTGGTCTCGGCGGTGTTTCTCGTCGGCTACGTGACGCACAAAATTCTTATGCGCGGCATGCACACGAAATTCGGCGGCGAAGGCGCGATCGCTACGTTCTACTATGCGATGCTTTTTTCGCACATCGTGCTCGCCATCGCGATTGCGTGGCTCGTGCCGCGGACGTTTCTCTTCGCCATTCGCGGCGACTTCGAGCGGCACAAGCGCTGGGCGCGGTGGACGTTTCCCATTTGGTATTACGTGAGCGTGACGGGCGTGCTCGTCTATTTCTTCCTCTACCAGTGGTGGCCGGCGAGGGCGGCGCACTGAGGTGTGCCAAACATTCAACCCGCAACGTTCAAAGCTGAACATCCAACCTGCAGCGTTCGGCAACGAACCACCATGGCCGGGCCCAAAAAAGCCGCGCACGCGAATGACGCGGCGCGGCGGAGAAATCAGAAGATTCGACTGTGAACGATGAGCGTTGGCTGTTCAGCGTTGCTCATTGAGCGACGGGCGCAGACCCAACTCTCACTTTACCGTCAGCGTGCCCTTCATGAGCGCGTAGTGGCCGGGAAAGGAGCAGATGAAATTGTAGGTGCCGGCGGCCGGCGCCTTGAAGACGACCTCGGCTTCTTTCTTCGGCCCGAGCGTGGGCGTCGAGGCGAGGACGTCGCCCTTCTTCGCGGCGGGGATGTAGTCGGTGTCCTTCGCCATCATCGCGGCGGTGGCAAACGCGGTCACGTCGACCCCCGCCTTGAGCAGCACCCAGTTGTGGCCCATCGCCTCTTTCGGGAGCGTGCCGACATTCTTGAAGACGACCTTCAGCTCCTCGCCCGCCTTGGCGTCGATATTGGCGACGCTGAATTTCATTTGATCGTTCGCCGTGATTTCGATCACGCGGGGGGCGGCCAGCGCGGGCGCGACTCCGGCGGTCAAGCCGAGAGCCAGCGCAACGAGGAACGAGAGGGAGCAGAAGCGATTTTTCATAGCGCCGAAAACGTGTTTGTCCCCGGCGAGACATGCAAACCCGAAGCGCAATTTTCCACGTGCGCACCGGCATCACTCATATGCGCCCGAGAGCGCCGCCACCGCGTCCCGCGCCGTGCGACACGGCCCGCTAATGCGAGGTGCTGCGAAATTAATAAACGTCACTAACGCGCCGCCAAGGCGCAAAGCGATCACAAATCCCCGGATTATGGCTTGAAATGCAAAAGCCTTCGCCAACTCTGCTGACTTTTGGCGCCACGACTTACCGACGAATTTTCCTGACAGCCCACATGCCCAACCTATTCCCGACCCTTGCCCGGTGGAGTCGCGCGCTTGCCGCGGTCGCCGGTCTCACGTTTCTCAGTGGTTGCGATAAAATCAATTTCTGGCGGATGGATGGTCACCAATCGACCATCGTCGTCGACGGCCCGGTCGCCAAGGACCAGCTCGAACTCTTCATTATCACCTGCTGGGTCTCGCTGGTCATCTTCATCATCGTCGGCTCGGTGCTTTTCTACGCGACGTTTAAGTTCCGCGCGCGTAGCGAGGCCGACGAGCACGCCGCGCCGCCGGAGCAGGGGCACGGCAATCCGTTCGTCGAGCTCGGTCTCATCGGCGCCTCGGTGCTCGCGCTCGTCATCATCGCCATCCCGACGCTGAAGGGCATCTGGTATACCTACGATGTGCCCGAGGCGGAAAAAAAGGACGCCTACAACGTCACCGCGACGGGCTACCAATGGTGGTTCAAATTCGAATATCCCAGCGAGCTTGTGTCCGCGAACGACACCGGGGCCAAGAGCCCGCTCATTACCGGCAACGAACTTGTAATCCCCGCCGGCCGCGCCGTGCGCATCCAGGTCCGCACGGTCGACGTGATTCACTCCTTCTGGGTGCCGAAGCTCGCGGGTAAAGTCGATATGGTGCCGAACCGCGCGAATCACCTCTGGCTCAAGGCCGACAAGCCCGGCTATTTCTGGGGCCAGTGCGCGGAATACTGCGGCGATTCGCACGCCGTGATGCGCTTCCGCGTCATCGCGCTTGAGCCGAAACGCTTCGCGCAGTGGCTGCAGGATCAGGCGGAACTCGCCCGCACACGCCAGCCGAGCGCCGCCGACGCGAACCGCCCGAAGGCGCAGTTCGCCGCGCTCCGTAATTTCAAAAAGAACGAAGCCGGCATCACGACCAAGTTCGAGATTGAGCCGTTGCAGGCCTGGGAGGCGAAGCAGCTCCCCGAGAAAGACGAGGATGCCGAACTCATCGCCAAGGGCCGGAAACTTTTCGCCGATAAGACGTGCCTCGCATGCCACGCGATCCGCGGGCACGGCGCCGCCGGCATCACCGCCCCCGATCTCACCCGCGTCGGCGCGCGCACGACGATCGCGGGCGGCCTGTTGGAAAATAATAGCGAGCAGCTCCGCCGCTGGATTCACAATCCGACTGCGGTAAAGCCCGGCAACAAGATGGGGCTCGCTTACGCGCGCACCGATCACACCGGCAAGCCGGTTGATGGCATCAAGCTCACGGATGAAGACGAAGTCGCCCTCGTCGCCTACCTCGAGAGCCTGAAATAATTTTCCCGCGCCCTCCTCCACCTCCGCTCACTCCCCTCTCCCGCTCTTACCACAATGGACGCACTGGCCAAACCCGCCCACCTCACCGCCGAGGAGCACGCCCCGGCGCAGCCGAAATTCCTCGCCCACCCGTCCGCCAAATACGGCCTCATGGGCTGGCTCACCACCGTCGATCACAAGGAGATCGGGTTTCTCTACGGCTTCTTCGCGCTGATCTTTTTCCTCGTGGGCGGCTTCGAGGCGCTGCTCATCCGCACGCAGCTGATGGTGCCGAACAACGATTTCCTCACCGCGCAGCAATACAACACGATGTTCACGATGCACGGCACGACGATGATCTTCCTCGCCGTGATGCCGCTGTCCTCGGCGTTTTTTAATTTCATCATGCCGCTCCAAATCGGTGCGCGCGACGTCGCGTTCCCCCGGCTCAACGCCTTCTCGCTTTGGACCTTCGTCGTCGGCGCGATCATTCTGAACGTCGGTTGGTTCAGCCCGATTCTCGAGGCTATCTTCGGCGGCAGTCACAACGCCCCCGACTCCGGCTGGTATGGCTACTCCCCCCTCACCTCGAAAGCCTTTACGCCCGGCCACTCCGCCGACTACTGGATCATGGGCCTGCAGCTCCTCGGTGTCGCGTCCATCGCCGCCTCCCTGAACTTCATCGTCACGATCATCAACATGCGCGCGCCCGGCATGACGATGATGCGCCTGCCGGTTTTCACGTGGATGACGCTCTTCACCTCCTTCCTCATCGTGCTCTCCTTCCCCTTCATCACCATCGCGCTCGTCGAGGTGATGATGGACCGGTTGTTTGGTACGAATTTCTTCGAGGTCTCGCAAGGCGGCATGCCGATCCTCTGGCAGCATCTCTTC
>JANXSC010000030.1 GCA_025352845.1 Opitutaceae bacterium | reverse complement strand
CCAGCAGGAACGTGCCGAAAAATTCGCCGACGAACCAGGGCGGAAGCTTCATGTTGGGAAAGTAGGGCGGGTCTGTGACCCGCCCTTTCACGTGTTGAGTGTTCGCACCGATGGCGGGTCCGAGACCTCGCCCTACTTTTTCAGCGCGTCGCGCCGTCCATCCGCATACGCGGAAAACACCACGCGGATCTCCTCCCGCACGCGGCGAAACACCGCCATCTTATCGTCGTCCGTGCCCGTCGCATGCGCCGGATCGTCGAAAGGCCAGTGGTGCCGGTTCACCTGCCCCGGATAAATCGGACACGCTTGGTCCGCGTTACCGCAGACGGTGATCACAGTCTCAACTTTCTGGCCGAGAAAGTCGTTCATATGCTTCGAGCGGTGCGCGGAAATATCGATCCCGATCTCGGCCATCGCGCGGATGGCGAACGGATGCACGTAGCCCGTCGGCTTCGACCCCGCGCTCTGCACGTCGAACAGATCGCCGGCCACCAATCGCAGCAGGCCCTCGGCGAGATGGCTGCGACACGAGTTGCCGGTGCAGAGAATCAGGACGGTGGGTTTCTGGTCGGGCATGGGTGATGGCGATTCAGCAGTCGCAATGTTGGAGGCTCCGCCGCTCATAGCCGATGATTTTTCCCAGCCGGTCAAACTCCAGCCGGCAACAATCCTGCAACTTTTTCCTCAGCATTGCCCGGCCGCGACGCACGCGCGACTTCACGGCGGTAAGCGACAGACCCATGCGCAGCGCGATTTTAGCGAGCGGCAGGCCGTCGAATTCCGCCAGCCGCACGGGCTCGCGATAAAGCTCCGGCAATTCTTCGAGGAACCGCCGCAGCGAGCGCACCATCGCGGCGGTGACTTCATCGGCGCCCTCGCCCGTTTCTTCCGCGAGGTCGGCCGGCAGCTCCTCGCCCGGTCGGCGCCGCCGGTAGAAATCGATCAACGTCGTGCGCGCGATGCGATACAGCCACGCCTCGATCCGCTGGCCGTCGCGGAGCGCGGCGCGCGAGCGGTAAACCTTGAGCAGCGTCTCCTGCGCGAGATCGTCGGCCGTCGCGTCGTCGCGCACGCGGCGGCGGATGAACCCGCGCAGCTTCCCGGAGAATTCGGCGACGGTGGTGTCGAAGGCGACCGCGGTCATGGTTGGTTTGTCATTGCGAGGGAGGCGAAGCCGACCGCGGCAATCCAGCTGGATTGCTTCGTCGCTGCGCTCTTCGCAATGACAGATGGGTTCATCGCAGAGCCGGTTTTACCGCCGTGATGAGCGCGCTCACGACAAATTCGCCGGCGGTGCCGTCGGCGGTCCATTCGTTGATGAGGGCGCGGGAGCTTTCCTGCACGGCGACATCCACGCGCGAGAATCCCGCGGCGGCGAGCATCACGCGGAGATCGTCGAGCCGCGTTGCGCCGCCGACGCACGCGCCGACCGCGCCGAGTTTTTCGCGCATGGCCCTGGTCAACGGCTTCGTGGCCACCACGTCCGCGATCGCGAGCCGGCCACCGGCCTTCAAGACGCGCGCGGCTTCGCGCAGCACCCGCTCTTTTTCCGGCGAGAGGTTGATCACGCAGTTGGAGATGATGAGGTCGATCGACGCATCGGCGACGGGCAGCGCCTCGATTTCGCCGAGGCGAAACTCCACGTTGCGATACCCGCCCTGCGCCGCATTGGCGCGGGCCTTCGCGATCATCGCGGCAGTCATATCGACGCCGATCACGCGGCCCGTGCCGGCGAGCTGGCGCGCCGCGAGAAAGCAGTCGAAACCCGCGCCACTCCCGAGATCGAGCACGGTTTCGCCGGGCTTGAGGCTGGCGATCGCGAGTGGGTTGCCGCAGCCGAGCCCGAGGTCCGCGCCCGCCGGGGCCGCGGCCAGCTCGGGCGCGGAGTAGCCGAGTTTCTCGCCATATGACTCCGGCCGCGGGCCGCCGTCGCAGCAGGTCGCACTGCAACAGTCGGCCGCCGCCGCAGGCGCTTCCGGCGCGCAACAGGCCGGGCCGCAGCCGCAGTCGGTGCCGGCCTGTTCGGCGATGGCGCCGTAGCGGGCGCGGACTTGGGTCCGGATCGTTTCATTTTCTAGGGTGGAAGTGTTCATTGTTTGGTTTGGTTCAATCCTGCTGACGCGAGACCACGCGGTCGGACGCAGGGTTTTTTCGCGCCCGGTGGAAATCGCGCCCCAGAAAACGCGTTGTCTTCCGCCGCAGCCCGCGTAGCACTCGTGGCTCCTCCTCCCTCAACTCATGAAAAAATACCTCGTTGAATTCATCGGCACTTTCTTCCTCGTGTTCACGGTCGGCATGGCCGTGCGCAGCGGTTCGTCGCTCGCGCCGCTCGCCATCGGCGCTTCGCTCATGGTGATGATTTTTGCCGGCGAGCACGTGTCCGGCGCGCACTTCAATCCTGCGGTCACGCTCGCGGTGTTCCTCCGCGGCAAGTGCGACAAGGGCGACGTAATCCCCTACTGGATCGCCCAGCTCGCCGCCGGTGCGGTGGCCGCGCTGCTCGTCGTCAATCTCGTCGGCAATCCTGCGGTCGTCGGCACGCACGACGCGATGAAATCAATCATCGTCGAATTCCTCTTCACCTTCGCGCTTGCGTGGGTCGTGCTCAACACCGCCACCGCCAAGGGCACCTCGGGCAATTCCTTCTACGGCCTCGCCATCGGCATGACGGTGCTGACCGGAGCAGTCGCCGTCGGCGGTGTTTCGGGCGGCGCGTTCAACCCCGCCGTCGGCCTCGGCGTCGTGATCATGGGCCTCGAAAAACTCAACCAGTTCTGGATCTACCTCGGCGCCGATCTCGCGGGTGGTGCGGTCGCCGCACTGACCTACAAGGTCGTCAACGGAAACGAGTGAAAATCGTGAAGGTGGGAAATTGGGAAAGTGGAAAACGCAGCAATCGCGCCTCATTTTTCTCCGATTCCGTTTCCCAATTTCCCACTTTTCCGCCTTCCCAATTTTCCGATCACCGCCGCACTCCGCGATGCAGCCGGCTCACCGGTTTCACCGCTGCGGCCGCAGTCTCGGCCAGCGCTTTCTCGTCGAAGAGCGCGGAGTAGATGTAGGGGAAGCCCTCGATTTTTTTCCGCTCCACGCCCACGCCCATGTAGCGCTCAATCGAGCGGGCATCACGGACGTCTTCCTCGGTCACGAGCGTAAAGGCGTCGCCGGTGTTCTGCGCGCGGCCGGTGCGGCCGATGCGGTGGACGTAATCCTCGGCGTTTTCCGGCACGTCGTAGTTGATCACGTGCGAGACGCCGGCGATGTCGAGGCCGCGGGCGGCGATGTCGGTGGCGACGAGCACCTCGTATTTGCCGCTCTTGAAACCCTGGAGCGCCTCGATGCGTTCGCGCTGGTTGCGGTCGGAATGCATGACGCCGACGGTGTGGCCCTTGCTCTCCAAACGGTGCGCGATGCGGTCCGCGCCCATGCGGGTGCGGGAAAAAATCAGGACGCTCTTAAAATCCGTCTTCTCCAGCAGTAGTTGCAGCAGATCAAATTTTTGCGAGGCGACGACCGGGTAGAACGCGTGCGTGACCGTCTCCGCCGGCGAACGCTGGCGGCCGATTTCCACTTTCACCGGATTGTTGAGCGCCCAGCCGGCGAGTTGCTCGAGTTCCGGCGGCAGCGTCGCGGTGAAGAAGAGGGTCTGCCGCGCCTTCGGGCATTTTTGAACGATGCGCTTCACGTCGGGCAGGAAGCCCATGTCGAGCATGCGATCGACTTCGTCGAGCACGAGGATGTCGATGTCGGCCAGCGAGCAATTGCCCTTCTCCAAATGATCGAGCAACCGGCCCGGCGTGGCCGCGAGGATGTCCATCCCGCGGCGCAGGTCGTCCTCCTGTTTTCCGTAGCCGACGCCGCCATAGACGATCGTCACGCGGAGGTCGGTGAACTTGGCAAATTTCTGGAACGCCTCCTCGACTTGGAGTGCGAGCTCGCGCGTCGGCTCGAGGATGAGGCAGCGCAACTTTCCGTGCGTGCCGAGCCGCTGGATGATCGGCAGGGCAAACGCTGCGGTCTTGCCCGTGCCAGTCTGCGCGGAGCCGATGACATCGCCGCCCTTGAGGACCACGGGAATCGCCTGCGCCTGAATCGGCGTGGGCGTGAGATAGCCCATCTCCTGCACGCCGAAGGCCAGCGCATCGCTGAGGCCGAGCGCCGTGAAAGCCGTGTCCATCTTCGGCACATCGACCGGAATCGCCGGCTTGATCTCCGCCGTGCGCGGGTGATCGAACGTCTTGTCGATCATCGGCCGCTCGCGCTCACCGCGCGGGCCACCGCGACCGGCACCGCCGCCGCCCGAACGTGAATGCAGGCCACGGCCACCGCCGCCGTGAGAGCTTAAGCCGCCGCGCCCCCCGCGTCCGTCCTGATCATCGCGGCGTTCGCGGGGATCGCGCGGCTGGTGCTCGCGGCGCGGCTCGCGCGCCTCACGCGGATCGTGTGGCTGGCTGTGGGACTTCACCCCGCCGTGTGCGCGTGGCGCGTGGTCGGAGCCTCGCCCGCGATCCGACCGGCCGCGGCCGGAATGGGATTCGCCGTGGGATTTGGCGGGAGAACTGGAAGCGGGTTTGGCGGCCGGCGTCGCCGGTTTCGCTGCGCGCGAGGGCGCGAGCTTGTCGCGCAACTTCGCAAATATTTTCTTCAACATGACAATGGAGACCCAAAGCGTCCGCGAATCGCCGGGGTTTGCAACCTTCATGTGGCACGGAGCTGAGGGCAGCAGCCAAGACACCAGACCAGGCACCACGAAATACACCAAAGACACGAAAACCGGAGTGGCGACCAAGCTGTTCCTTGGTTAGACGACCGGTCACGCTCCCGCGCTCAATCCGGACTCGACCCAACAACCAACCCGCCGGTTTTCTTTTCGTGTCTTTCGTGTATTTCGTGGTGCCAATCATCCGCGACTCACTTTGCCGCCCAAATGCCCATCTCGCTCCAACTCACCTCCGTCCAGCTCCGCGTGCCCGACCTCGCGCGCAGCGTCGTCTTCTACACGGAGCAACTTGGCTTCGCGCCCGTGCGCCAATCCGCCGACACCGCGGAACTCGCCCCCGCCGCCGGCGCCCCGGCGATCCTCACGCTGACCGGCGACCGCCACGCGCCCGCGGCGCCGCGCGACGCCGCCGGCTTGTTTCACGCCGCGCTCCTGCTGCCGTCGCGCGCCGACCTCGGGGCCTGGCTGCGGCACGCCGCCAAACGCCGCGCCGAGTTCGACGGCTTCTCCGATCACGGCGTGAGCGAGGCCATCTACCTTTCCGATCCCGATGGCAACGGCCTGGAGTTCTACGCCGACCGCCCGCGCGCCGCGTGGCCGTTTGCCGCGAGCGGCGAACTCGCCATGACCACTGCGGCACTTGATGGGCCGGCGCTCGTCGCCGACGGCGGACCGGCGAAACCGTTTCCGCTCGCGGGCGCGCGCTGGGGCCACCTGCACCTGCGCGCGATCGACCTGCCGCGCAGCGAGGCGTTTTACCGCGAAGCGCTCGGCGTCGAGATCACGCAGCGCTCCTACCCCGGCGCGCGCTTCATGGCGGCCGATGGCTATCATCACCACGTCGCGCTCAACACCTGGAGCGCCTCGCGCCGGCCGCAGCCGGAAGGCACGCTCGGGCTCGCGAGCGCGACTTTCGCCCGCACCCATCTCGCCGCCGCGAAAAAAATCACCACGCCCGAGGGCTACGTGCTCGCCCTTGAGCCGCTGCGCTGAAAACCCGCGGCGGGCGCAGCGTCACCGGCAGACGTAAGCACGCCCGCCTTCGCGCTTGGCTTGTGCGTGCGCGGACGCAATCTCCCGGTTTCTTTTGCGCGCATGAACGACGACATTCTCTGGCTCGCCCGCCTCGGCCTCGATCAGGGGCTGTTCACTCGGGCGCAATGCGTGCAGATCCGCCAAAAAATCGGCGCGGGCGCCGACCTGATGGCGTTCGCGCAGGAGTTGATCGACGGCGGGCTCGTCGAGGATGTCGAAAAACTGGAACTCCTCGCCGGCCAGGCCGTGACCAAAGCCAAGGGCGGTCCGCCACCCAACGATCCCTTCGCCACCGCCACTGCCACTCCGGCCGCACCGGCACCTGCGATCGCCTCCACCCCACCCGTTGCGAGCGCACGCGAACCGGCTGTCACCGGCCCGGCGAGCATCGCCTTCCACACCGTCGCGACGATGGACGCGCCCGCGCTCGCCGCCGCGATGCGCACGCTGCTCAAGGCCACCGCCGCGCAGGGCGCGAGCGATCTTCATCTCTCGACCGGCGCGCGGCCGTTCATCCGCCAGCAGCGCGCGCTCGCCTACCTCTCCGACCACGTGCTCACGGCCGAGGATGCACTGCGGCTCAACACCGCGCTCCTCGCGGAGAGCCAGAAAAAGATTTTCCTCGAACGCAAAGACTACGACTACGCTCTGGCGGTGAGCGCGGCCGACCGCTACCGCGTGAACCTGATGTTTCACAAAAACGGCGCGGCCGGCTCCTACCGCATGGTCCCCGCCGAGACCCGCACACTCGAACAGCTCGGCTACACCAAGCACCTTGAGACCCTGAAGAAGATGCTGTCCTACCACAACGGGCTCATCCTCATTACCGGCCCGGTTGGCTCCGGCAAGACCACCACGCTCGCGTCGATGGTCGCCTATCTCAACG
>JANXSC010000353.1 GCA_025352845.1 Opitutaceae bacterium | reverse complement strand
GCTGCTCTTCGTCGAGCATCACTTCATCACGATCATGTGCGGTTTTTTTGCAGTGCTGATGACGATCAGTTTCTACCGTTTCCTGAAGGGAATCAGCCCGGCGCTCGTCTATTTCGTGTTGGCGATGATCCTCGCGGTGCTGGTGCTACATTGGACGCAGACGCGCACCGAGCCGGCGTTCCTCACGCCGTTCATCGACAATCTGGCGCCCTTTTTCCCCTCCGCGCCCGGACCGGTGGGCCCGCCGCCAAAGGTCTATCCCTAAATCAGGATTAGGAGAAGAGATCCGTGGCGGTGCGTCCGAGGAAGTCTTCCATGTAGGCGGTAGTGGCCTTGCCTTCGATGAAGACGGGGTCGGCCATGATGGCGCGGTGGAGCGGGATGGTGGTCTTGATGCCGCGGATGAGATATTCGCTGAGCGCACGATACATCCGCTCAAGGGCGACTTTCCGCGTCGAGCCGTAGCAGATCAGCTTTCCGATCATCGAATCGTAATAGGGCGGAATGGTGTAGCCGCTGTAGACATGCGAATCGACGCGGACGCCGTGACCACCAGGGGAGTAGTAGAGGCCGATGGTCCCGGGCGAGGGGGCGAAGTTGCGGGCGGGATCCTCGGCGTTGATGCGGCACTCGATCGCGTGCTTCTCAAACTTGATGTCACCCTGGTCGAAATCGAGTTTCTCGCCGTTACAGATGCGAATCTGCTGCTTGATCAGGTCGATGCCGGTCACCTCTTCGGTGACGGGGTGTTCGACCTGAATGCGGGTGTTCATTTCGATGAAATAATAGTTACCCTTGGCATCGACAAGGAACTCGATGGTGCCGGCGTTCTCGTATTCGGCGGCCTCGGCGGCCTTAATGGCGGCCTTGCCCATTTTTTTCCGGAGGTCGGAGTTGAGAAACGGGGACGGCGACTCTTCAATAAGTTTTTGGTGGCGGCGCTGGACCGAGCAGTCGCGTTCACCGAGGTGGAGGACTTTGCCGTGGGAATCGGCCAGAATCTGGAATTCGATGTGCCGGGGTTTCTCGATGTATTTTTCGATGTAAACGGCACCGTTGCCGAAAGCCTTCTCGGCTTCACCGCGCGCGACGTGATATTCCTTGGCAAAGGAGACATCGTTGTGCGCGATACGCATGCCACGGCCGCCGCCGCCCGCCACGGCCTTGATGATAACAGGGTAACCGATCTTACGGGCGATTTTGACCGCCTCGGACTCGGTCTCGACCGGACCGTCGGACCCGGGCACGATGGGCACGCCGACCTTGCGAACCGTGTCCTTGGCGACAGATTTGTCACCCATCATCTTGATGGATTTCGATTTTGGGCCGATAAACTTAATGTTACACGACTCGCATTGTTCGGCGAACTTGGCGTTCTCAGAAAGAAAACCATAGCCAGGGTGGATAGCGTCAACATCAGCGATCTCGGCCGCACTAATAATCCGGTCAGCGCGGAGATAGCTGTCAGCGCTTTTCGGTCCGCCAATGCAGATCGCTTCGTCGGCGAGCTGGACGTGCAAGGACTGGACATCGGCCTCGGAATAGACCGCAAGGGTCTTGATACCCAGCTCGCGACAGGCCCGAACGATGCGCAGGGCAATTTCGCCGCGGTTGGCAATAAGGACTTTTTGAATCATTCTGAGGTCTGAGAATTAGAGGCAATCTAAAGGCGTGCCAACGCAGAGTCCGGCAATGCAGTGGACGCGAAAAGAAAGCGTCCTGACTATGCCTGTTTGAGCTTAAACAAGCGTTGGCCGTATTCGACCGGCTGGCCATTCTCGATCAAAACCTCGACGACCATCCCGTTGGCCTCCGCCTGAATCTCGTTCATGATTTTCATGGCTTCGATGATACAGACGACAGTGCTCTCGGTTACTTTCGAGCCATTTTCAGCGAATGGTTTACTCTCCGGGGATGCCGACCGATAGAAAGTGCCTACCATCGGCGACTTGATAAATGTAACGTCGGCATCCTCGGATGCGGGCGCACCAAGGGAGACAGCAGTGCCAGCCGTAGCAGTCGCTAAGGGAGCATTATCAACGGCCATGAATGGAGCATTTGAACCATGGCCGGAGGTCACAATCGGAAGTCCCGACGGTCCGCGACGAATCTTTAGTTTGAAGCCCTCCTCCTCCACAGCGAACTCGGTGAGTTCGGAGCGCTTCATGAGTTCGATGATTTGCTTGATCTGTTTGAGGTCCAAATTGTCCCTTGGTTGTGCGATTAGTGGCTGGACGAGTTAGTCCAAATTCTAGGTTTGTCGTTCAAAAGTATTCAAGCAGCCCTAGCAACAATCGAATTTCAGAATATTCCAAAACCCACAGAAAATGTCTTGAAATCAAGTTTTTATCATAAATATCGCTTAAAAAGCACGGTATTTCAGCCAATCTGCTTATGTGTCCTTTGTGAAATTGAGTTAACGAAAACAGACTTCAGATTATTCTAAGCTGAAGTTATTTCACCTAATTTGATTAATTTTCATTCCGAATAACAGTGGCCGAGGCTAAAAACCAACAAATCTGCAAACTGAAGGTGCCCTTCGGAGACTGCCGCCGTTTTAAGGGTCGGTGAGCGCATCCAGCACGAGACTGGCGTGATCGGACCACACGCCCAGCCGACAATGCGCCGGCTCCAGCAGCCGAGCATGGTCGCCTAGTATAACCAGCCTTCCGCAGTTAGCAGGTAGGGAATGTCGCTCAGTCAACACTGATTGGGACCGTTCGGCGCTGGGCGAGGAGGTTTGCGGCTACTGGCTGCGCGTGACGGCCTTCGTGCGGGGCCGGCGGCGGGGCTTTTTCTTGCCGCGCAGTCCTTGCGCGCGCAGCGCCGCTTGCTCGTCCGCGTGCCTTCGTCGCGCAGCTCCTCGGACGATGCGCGGCGCGCCATAGGTGGCCCGACTGGCCGCGGTGATTTGGCCGGCGAGAGGCCTCGTCCTCGCGCTGCCGGGGACTTGGCCGGTGCTGTCGCCAGCGGTAGTAGCCGCTGGGCCCGACCCTCCAGAGCCGGCACAACCAGCCGCCCCCGTGTCCTCCGCTGTTTGGTTGCTTCCTGCGGCAAGCCTTTTGGCTCCTGTCCTCACAAGCGACCAAACAGCTACCCGTAAACGCGGATGGCTGTGTCCACTAATTCGAGGCAAGCTCACATGGCCAGTCTTGAGCACGATCTTCCGCTGTCGCCGGAAAGCCTTTCCGAGACAGGCTCGGTCGCCAAGCAGTTTACTGCGGCGGCAGCCACGCTCCGCGCGGTCCGCGGACGGCTTTCACTCGACGACTCAATGGGGCAACATCTGCCCGAAATGCCCGGTTTCACCCGCGACATCACGCTCCGCATGCTTCTCGATTACACGAATGGACTGCGCGACATCCACGGGCTGTTCGATCTGCTGGGCCGGCCGACCTACACCAACGCTCACGAAAACGCCGGGATGCTCAAGGTGATGCGCCGGCAGCGCGCACTGAATTTTCCACCGGGCGCGGAATACGTTTACTGCAATACCGGCTACCTCCTCATGACGTTTGTGATTGAGCGCGCAACAGGCAGGCCGTTCGCCAAGTTTTGTCGCGAGAAATTTTCGCGCCTCGCGTCGGGAATAGATTCATAATTCCCACCGACAGATCCTGGCAGGAACGCAAATTGAACTTCGCGGGTTTTTAGCTGCCTCCAAAAACAAAAAAAAGCCCGCGTTGCCGCGGGCTTGAAGAGCTAGTCTCGGTGGTTCACCGCAAGGTCACTGCGCAAGGAACGCCTCAACAATCGCGACGCCGGTCGCGCCGTTCTTCCCGCGCACGATCATGGTGTAAATGCCGGGTTGCAGGGTCACCAGGATCGCCGAGTCGGTGTCCGAGCCGGGTGCAAAGCCGGTCGCGGTGATCGCGGCCTGCTGCGTCGACTTCCAGTCGTCGTTCGACTGGATGATAGTCTGGCCCTGGTAGAGATCGAGTGTGGTGTCGGTGAGCGCGCCGGGCACCCCGAGGGCGGTAAGCGAGGCGCCCATCGCGCGCACCACTACCTGCACGGGCTGGGTGCCGCGGATCACCATGCCGCCAATCAGCGAATTGGCACCGCCACCGGCGACGCCGCGGGCGGAGATGTTGAGCAGCGGCGAGACGGCCTGCCGCGGGTTGTGGTCATAGTTGCGGCCGTTGAACGGCGTCGTGATGTAGGGGAACACCTTGTTCAGAATCGCATCGTTGCTGTCTACGTTGTCGATGCCGGCGGCGGAACGAATCGTGAGCGGGATCGCGCGGAGATCGCTGATGACGGCGGTCACGCCGATGTCGATCACGTCTTCGCCGATGCGGCGGCCGTTGGGCCAGCCGCCGGGGACGTAGAACTTCGAGGCGTCCGCGCCTATGGCGCTGCCGGGGAGGCGGAACGGATGGCCGCTCGCCACGGGGCTCTCGAGCACATCGCCGCCGAAGATGCTCAGGCGCGAGTAGCCCACGTCGTCGGGGAGCACAGAACTCGAGGCTCCGCCACCGGCCAGCCGCGCGCGGCCGGTCGAGAGATCGACCTTGATCACGTCGGGGATGAAGATCGCCGAGAGATCGGCGCGGCCGGTCGTCGGGGCGACGTTACCTTTCAGCACAAGCGCATTGATGAGCACGGCCAGCTCGGGATTGTCGGAGTAGGTCTTGAAGAGTGTCGCGTCGCTCGTCGGCTTCGTGCGATTGTAGAGATCCTTGTCCTTGATCGCGATGAACGCCTCGCAGAAGAGCGGGTTGCCTTGGCGACCGACCTGCACCCAAGCACCGGTGGGCGCCGTGCCAGCGGAGCCGGAGCCGTCGGTCAGCACTGTCGTGGCGCGGCGGCTCGTCGTGGCATAGACGCCCATGGTCTGACTCTCGCCACCGGGGACTTCGGCGATCGGGATTTCCAAAACGATCGAGTGGAGGTTGTAACCGCCCTGGCTGTCGAAACGCTGCGTGCCCGATTTCAGCGCGAGCAGATCGAAGATGGCGTTGATGTCACCGTAGAAGGGATCCTCGCGCTGGCCGGCGAACGAGCGGTAGCCGGAGCTGAGCGTCGCGATCGCATCGCGGGTGTAGTCGTCGAGCTGCGCGGGATCGCCCACGCCATCCTTGGCCGGCTGGTTGCCGTCGTTGTTCTTGTTATATTTCGGCGTCGCGATGCCCTGATTATTGGGGGGCACGGTGCCGTTGCCGAGCGCGGTGCTGGCGGAGCCGACGACCTTTGTCACCGTGTAGGTCTGCGTGAAGTTTTGCGCCGCGTCGCCGTTGGTCGCGACCACGCCCGTGTAGGACTGCAGGATCGAGTTCTGCGTCTTGAAGGTGTCCGTAAACTGGAACTGATACGCGACCAGGTCCGCGCCCGTCGTGGGATTGGCGAGGAAGATTTGGTAGAGGACGTTGGGGTCGAAGTTATATTTGTTCGGCCCGACACCCGGCTCCTCGTGCGGATAGACCGAGAGGGCGACATCGAGGAACTTCTGACCGTTGCGCACGACGACGAAGGCATAGACGTCCGTCGTGTTGGCCGCGGGGTCGCGGGTGATGAGCGGGGCGTCTTGGTGGCTGGAGGCGCGCAGCGGCATGGGGCCGACTGCGGTGATGGCCGCGAGCAGGGTCGCGG
>JANXSC010000315.1 GCA_025352845.1 Opitutaceae bacterium | reverse complement strand
CGCCGGCCTCGTCAACGGTGACAAAGCCGCGCAGGCCACGGAAAAATTCAAGAGCTTCACCCAGCTTATGAAGTGGTGCGCGCAGGCCACCCGCATGTCCGTCCGCACCAATGCCGACACCCCCGAGCAGACGCGCATCGGCGTCGCGTTCGGTGCCGTCGGCATCGGCCTCACCCGCACCGAGCACATGTTCTTCGAGGGCAATCGCATTGATGCGATGCGCGAAATGATCCTCGCCGGCAACCTGGCCGACCGCCAGACCGCGCTCGCGAAACTCCTCCCCTACCAGCGCGACGACTTCTTCGGAATCTTCAAGGCGCTCAAGGGCTTCCCCGCGACGATTCGTTTCCTCGACCCCCCGCTCCACGAGTTCCTCCCGAACGCCAAGGAAGCGCAGCTCGACCTCGCCAATAAACTCGGCGTCCCGGTCGAGAAGATCATGCACCGCGTGCACGAGCTCCATGAGTTCAACCCGATGCTCGGTTTCCGCGGCTGCCGCCTCGGCATCAAGTTCCCCGAGATCACCGCCATGCAGGCCCGCGCCGTATTCGAGGCCGCGGCTGACGCGAACAAGGCCGGCTTCAAGGCCAAGCCCGAGATCATGATCCCGCTCGTCGGTTTCAAGAAGGAGCTCGATCTGCAGGTCGCCGTCGTGCACGAGGTCGCCAAGGCCGTCATGGCTGAAAAGAAAACGAAGATCGCCTACAGCGTCGGGACGATGATCGAAGTCCCGCGCGGTGCCCTCACCGCCGACGAGATCGCGCAGACTGCGGAATTCTTCAGCTTCGGCACGAACGACCTCACGCAGACTGCGCTCGGCATGAGCCGCGACGATTCGGGTTCATTCCTCCCCGGCTACGCCGACCTCGAGATCGTGAAGAAGAACCCCTTCGCCACGATCGACACGACCGGCGTCGGCCAGCTCATGCAGATCGCGATTGCCAAGGGCAACGCGACCCGCCCCGGCATCAAGCTCGGCATCTGCGGCGAACACGGTGGCGATCCGGACAGCGTGAAGTTCTGCCACAAGATCGGGCTCACCTACGTCTCCTGCTCGCCTTACCGCGTGCCCGTGGCCCGTCTCGCGGCGGCGCAAGCGGCCGTGGCAGACCTCAAGGCCGCGAAGAAGAAGTAAGCGCTCTTCCGCGTAGCGAAACGCGTGAGCGTTTCGTTTCCTCATTCCAGCCCCGCCCGCGCGCAAGCGCGGCGGGGCTTTTTCACGGAAGGAAAATAAAACAAAGTAAGATAAATTGCTTTATTCCTACTTTCCCGTCTTGACGCATCTTTTCCGATTCGTCTGATTTTTCGCCATGAAAGCACCCATCGCGACCGACGCCGTCTGGTTCACGACCAAGGGCCAGGTCGTCATCCCCCTGCGTTTGCGAAAACAATTCCACATCGAGGAAGGCACCAAGGCGGTGGTCGAGGCCACGCCCGACGGCATTCTTCTGAAGCCCGTCACCCGGCACTCGATCAACCGCCTCCGCGGCATCCTCAAGCGCAAGCCGGGCGGCAAGTCCTTCGCCGAGGAATGGGCCGATCACAAGCGCGAGGAGTTGGCCTTGGAGGAAAGCAAGCATGCCCTCAGCACCCGTTCTCGCTAGTTACGCCCTGCTCACGTTTCTTCGCGGCGAACCCGGCGAGGATCTGATTGCCGCTCTGCTTGAAAAGGCCGGGCTCCGCGACGCTCCGCTGCACATGACCGAGGTCAACTACGCCGAGGTCAAATACACCGTCATCCGCAAAGACGGACCGGAGCGTTGGGCGGAGATCGCACGCGAGTTGCCTACGCTACCCATTGAGTTCCACGCGGCTGACCATCGGCTCGCGGAACTGGCAGCCGACTACAAGGCTCGCTTCAAAATCAGCCTCGCCGACGCCTTTGCCTCCGCGTTGGCCAAGGACAGAAAAGCCGAGTTGGTCACCGGCGATCCGGAGTTCGAGGCGTTGGAGAAGGAAATCAAAATCACGTGGCTGAAGTAGACTCGAAGCGTCGCCGCCAAATGCGTGCATAGGCTACCCATCGCCTTCCGATGCCGAGCGAAATTGCAACTTCTCGTTCGCGCCTACGGTGCGCGAAACATGGCTTGAGCATTCTGCCTGATAAGTCCGACTCTAGCGAATGAGCCAAAACTTGAAGTGGACGCGCGACGAACACGTCCTCGCTTTCAAGCTCTACAACGAAATTCCATTTGGAACGATCCACGTTCGCAATCCGCGCCTCATTGAGCTGGCGAAATTGCTTGGCCGCAGCGTCAGCTCTGTGTCGCTGAAATTGGCGAACATCGCCCGCCTCGATCCGGTTCATCAGGCACGAGGCATCAAAGGGATGTCTCATGGTGCAAAAGGCGAGGCCGAGG
>JANXSC010000243.1 GCA_025352845.1 Opitutaceae bacterium | reverse complement strand
TGGGCGGGCACGTCCCTGTGCCCGCATGGCGCAGCGCAATGGCGGTCGAATGCGGGCACAGGGACGTGCCCGCCCACCGCACTCCCTTTGGATAGTCCAAAATCAAACGGACGACGGTATAAGTGAAAACCTACTTGCGGCGCATCGAGTGCGGCGCAATCGTCCCGACCATGCCGCAAGTTACGATCTACCTCGACAAGAAGACGGCATTGCGGGTCGCGGCCTCGGCGCGTCGGGAGAAGGTGCCGGTGTCGCGGTGGATTCGCCGCCGCATCGAGCACGGCGACAGCCGGGTGTGGCCCGAGGGTTTTTTTGACCGCACCTACGGCAGCGTGCGAGATGCGGGCTTTAAGCGCCCGGCGCAGGGCAAGCTCGCGCCCGTTGATGCGCTGCGGCCGTGAGCCATCAGCTCGATACGGACACGTGCGTCCACTGGTTGGGCGGGCGAAGTCCGGTTTTGAAGGCGAAGCTTGCGACGCTCACGCCGGGTGACGTCCAGATTTCGGCGGTGGTGCGCGGCGAATTGCTCCTCGGGGCGGAGCGCAGTGCCGACCCGGAGGCGATAAGCGAGCAGGTGCTGGCGTTTCTCGAGCCGTTTGAGGTGGCGCCGGTCGATGCCGACGTGGCCCGGCGCTATGCGCTGCTGCGCGCGGGATTGGAGTCACGCGGCGAGGGCATCGGCCCGAATGATCTCTGGATTGCCGCGACGGCGTTGGCGTGGGGCGCGACGCTGGTCACGGGCAACACGCGCGAGTTTCGCCGCGTGCCGCGGCTGCATCTGGAAAACTGGCTGGGCCGGTGAGGAGCAAGTAGGGCGCGGTCTCTGACCCGCCCCCGGGACGGACACGGAACTCGGGATAGGGCGGATCAGAGACCCGCCCTACTTAACCTTGGCGCACACGATGCAGTCGCGCGGCTCGGGTCCGAGGGTGGGGGCGATGTGCCAGCGGCGGAGGACACCCTCGCGCACCATGCCGGCTTTTTCCATCACGCGCGCGGACGCGGGATTCTCCACGTCGCAAAAAGCATACGCGCGGAAAATCCCCGGCTGGGCGAGCGACCACTCGACGAGAAACGCGAGCGCCTCGGCGGCAAAACCGTGGTGCCAGAATTTTTTCGCGAGCGCGTAGCCAAACATCGCCTTGCCGCCGCCTTCGAGCGTGAGGCCGATGGAGCCGATGGGCGTGTCGGTGCCCTTGAGGCAGAGCAGCCACGCGAAATGGCCGCCGCCCTTTTCCCAGTTGGCGACGCATTCGCGGAGAAAAACGTTGAGTGGCTCGACGCGATCGTAGGCCTTCCATGCGAGGTAGCGCGTGACCTCCGGGTCACTCGCGTAGGAGGCGAACACCGCCGGCCCATCGTCTGCGCGCGGCATCCGCCCGACAAGCCGGGCGGTGGCAAAGGTAGCGGGCGGGCGCAGCATGGAGAGGAGGGAAGTGGAAAACGGGGAATCTGGAATCTCAAACCGGAGATTTCTGAGGCGAGTGGAGCAAAGCGGGCAGGGCGAGGCTGGCAATCGAGGCGGGTGCTTGTGACTTGGGGTGGGTTGGGGCGCGATTGAGTTCGGAATTTTTGCACGCGGAACCGCGGAGCACGCGGAGAAATCCGGCTTGTGCTCCGCGTCCTCCGCGGCTCTGCGTGTAATTCATGGGTTCGGATTTGGCATCGCGCACTGCCACTTTTTGCGTCTTCCATCATGCGTCGGCCGGATGTTGCCGAAGCTTATGATAAACGTCTTGGCAAAAACCGAAGAAGAGATCCGACGCTCGTTTAAGGTCCTTCGCTGGCAAAACCGTTTGGCATCAGTGATGGTCGGTGCATTTGCCGCTTCTTTTGCCAGCATGGTTGCCGGTCTGCCTGTATACCTTCTGTTTTATGTTTCCGTTCTTGGGTCCGTTGCCGGCTTGATCTTAGAAAGCCGGCACTGGAAACGATATTTGGGCCGTCTCGCGAGGTCGTCTCTGAAGCTCAATGATGAGTGTCTTGAGGTGCAAGGCGTCGTGAATGGTGGTTTTGCGCATTGCCGATTTCGGCTGAAGGATATCACCGCTTTTGAAATCGGCCGAAAAAGAGCTGTAGCAGGATTGCATCCGCTTCTTCGCGCTCTTGACGGTGCTGCTCTCATCGTTGGCGACAAGGGCGGCGATGTAGTCGCGTTAGAGATGGCCGGCGTTATCTTTCACGCCGAAGACCTCGCGCGAATGGCCGAGCAGGTTTCTGTTCGCAGCAAAGGATGACGATATGGAGAAACGCCAATAGCCCGAGCAGAACGAAAGTTGCGGTTAGATCGCGTCGAGATCAAATCCAGCTCCTCACTTCACCTTCGCCGGCTCATACCAATCGCCGCGGAGCCAGTCGACCACGAGGCTAATTTCCTGCGGGCTGAGCTGCTTTTCCTCGCCGAAGGCGGGCATGCGGTCGTTGCGGGAGCCGAAGAAGCGGTCGTGGCCGGGATTGCCGAGCAGGGCGGTGAGCCAGTCTTTCGAACCGTAGCCGGTGAGATCGGGGGCGGAGCTTTCGCCGGAGTCGTGGAATTTGTGGCATTCCATGCAGCCGAGTTTGTCGCCGAGGAGCGCCTTGGTGCCGGTCTCGATGAGCGCGGCGTCGGCCTGATCGCGGGTGCGCTGGGCCTTGAGCTGCGCCTCGGCAGAGAGGGCGACGATGGCTTTTTGCAGGAGAGCTTTCTCCTCTTCCTTAAATCCGGCGACATCTTCCTGGACGAACTTCACCATCTTACCGCCCTTGAGTTTCGTGCCGCCGTAATAGTGGAGGCTGACGATCCGCTGCGGGTCAAAGAGACCGGTGATCCACTCGCGACTGGCGAAACCATTGAGGTCGGCGGCGGACTGCGGATCCTTGGGCTGGCCGCCGAGGGCGTCGTGGCCATCGAAGCGGTGGCAGCTCGCGCAACTCTTCGCGAAAATCTTCGGACCCTGGGTAAAAGCGTCGTTACGCAGCAGCGTGACCGCGCCGCTGACGGGAATGCCGTCGGGCGATTGCGCGAGTTCGACGACGCGCTTGTTGTCGCGCTCGGCGGCGTGGACGGCGAGCGCGTAATCCGGATTGGAGCGGTCGGCGCGCATGGCGAGGAACGTGAGCACGCCGACGCCGGCGAGCATCACCCAGAGGAATCCGAGGTTGAAGCGGTGGCCGAGTTTCCAGTTGGCGATGTAGGGCATCGCCGCGAGCACGGCCATGAGCAGGGTGGGAATCACGATCGCGCCCCAGACCTCGGTGCCGCCGGGAAAATATTTCAGCAGCTCGAAGAGAAAGAGAAAATACCACTCGGGCCGCGCGGCGGAAAACTGCTCCGACGGATCGGCGGGTGAGCCGAGCTCGGCACCGTGGTAGCGGAAGATGAGAAACAGCACGACGAGCAGCACCGCGAGGCACGCGACGGCGTCGCGCAGCACCTGCTCGGGCCAGAACGCGGCGTCGGGCCGGCCCGGCCGGCCGGTCTTCGGCTTCGGCTTCGGCGCGGTGATGCCGTGACGGCGGAACAGATAAATGTGCGCCACGATGAACGCGATGATCGCGCCGGGGATGATGCCGGCGTGCAGCGCGAAGAACCGCGTGATGGTGTGGTGGCCGTAGTCGCTGCCGCCCACGACGATTTTTTGCAGCGAAGGCCCGATGACCGGCGTGATGGCGGCGATGTTGGTCGCGACCTTCGTGGCCCAGTAGCCCTTTTGATCCCAGGGCAGCAGGTAGCCGGTGAGCGAGAGCGCGAGCGTGAGGAGCATCAGCACGACGCCCGACCAGAAGTTCACCTCGCGCGGGGCCTTGTAGGCCCCGTCGATCACGACCTGCATGAGGTGGATGACGAGCAGGACCGTCATCGCCTGCGCCGTGAAGTGGTGCAGCCCGCGGAGGAACCAGCCGCCCCACATCTCGTATTGGATGTAGTAAACGCTCTCCCACGCCGTCTGCGAACTCGGGCTGTAGGCCAGCCAGAGGAAGAGACCGGTGATGACCTGAATCGCGAAACAGAACACGAGCGTGCTGCCCCACACGTAGCGCCAACGCGCGCCGCCGGGGACGTTTTCAAAGAGCGCTTCGTGAACCAGCTGTTTGACGCCGGTGCGGTGATCGAGCCAGTCGAGGACGGATTTCATCGCGAGGGCGGAACAGCGGTTGAGTGTGGGTTGACGGTCTCGCGGAGCGAGAGACGAAAATAGCCGTGGGCTTTCAGCCCACGGATTGCGGCTAGAATGGCAGGCGTCGCGTAGCGATGCATGACGGTCGGCGGTTCAGGCGTCGCTGACGCGACGCGACGTTTGCCGCTGGTGGTGTTCCGTGGCTTGAAAGCTACGGCTATGCTCACGTGGTCGCTACGCGACGGGTCGAACGGCGAAATGTCTTCGTTCATCAGACGGGGATGCGGTTGTGCACGCCGGCGCGGTAATTTTGGAACGTGACCCAAACCTCGGTGCCGTTGCGGATTTCAACCGCCTGATCGTCGAGGCCGCGCGGGCTCGGGCTCTTCTTGGTGACGATTTTGCCATCGAGGCCGAAGCGGCTGTTGTGGCACGGGCAGAGGTAGCATTTTTCCTTCGCCCGGTAATCGACGAAGCAGCCGGCGTGCGGGCACACGACATTGAAGGCGCGCACCGAGTTGTCCTTGAGCCGCTGGAGATAAACCGCGCCGACGGGGACGTTGGGCGTGCGGTTCCAGGCATCGACGCGCGTCGCCAGCACGGGAAATTTCCGCGGCTCGCCATCTTCCGGCAACGCATTGAGCGTGGCGACGAGCACGGCTTCGCCGGCCTCGGACTTGCGCCGCAAAGGATCGAAGAGGACAAACACGCCGGCCAGCGGGACCGCCACGGCGGTCAAGCCGCCGATGACGATGGCGGCGACCTTGGTGAGGAAATTGCGCCGGTCGGGTTTCGGCGGACAATGCGGGCAATCTTTATGGGCCATACGGAGAAATGCAGCCGGAGCCGGCTGCGAGCTGGCATGACGGACAAGGCCGCGAAGTGATTCAACAGCAAATCAAGGAACGTAATGAAAGTGTCGGGCGGGAAAGAAAGTAGGGCGGGTCTTTGACCCGCTCTCAGGATCTTATCTTATCGCGGAGCCAAGGGCTGGTCGCAGACCAGCCCTACTTCAGCCCACCACCGCCTCGCGCACGAGCGCCTCGATTGGCGGCGGGAGCGCGAGGTCGAGCGCGGCCTGCTGCGCGGCGGGGCTCATTTTTTTCCACGTCTTGCGCAGGATATCGACGAACTTCTCGCGCGGGTAATCGGCGTGTTGCGCGGCGAAGGCGACGATTTCGTTTTCGAGAAAAACGAGGCACGCCGCATCCTCGAGCACCTGCGTGCCGGCGTTTTTTTTCAGGTCGGTCTTTGAAACCCACGTCGCTACTTCCGCGGCCTCGGCCGCAGGCACGCCGGCCTCGAGCAGCAGCGTGCGGGCGCGCTCGGCCTGCTTGGTGTAGAGCGAGCGCCGCCAGTTGAGGTAGCCGGCCTTGCCCTCGGGAAAACTCGCGCGCGGCACGAGCCAGCGTTCGAGATGCTGTGCGCGCGCGGCGAGCCGCAATGCCGGTGCGGCGTCCGCCACGAGCCGCACGACCCAGGCCTCGACGCGCTCGCCGTAAACCAATTCCGCCGCGCGCCCATCGGCCGCGCGCGCCGGATCGGCGGCGTGCGCGGCATCGATGAGTTGGCGGGCACGGGCATAGGCATCCATGGGTGGGCCCGGAGTGGAAACCGTTGCGCACAGCGCGGCAAGCGGCAGATTGGGCTGCCGCTCGTCTGCCCCGTCCCCTCCCGCCGTGAACCCTGCCCCCGATTGCCGCCGTTGCGGCGTGTGTTGTTTCTCCGCCTCCGCGGAATACGTGTGGGTGCGCGGTGACGACTGGTCGCGGCTCGGCGCGGAGGCGGAGCGGCTCGCGCATTTTATCGGCCACCGCGCGTTCATGCGCATGCGTGACGGGCACTGCGCGGCGCTGCAAATCCGACACGACGAAGCCGGCGAGGCCGACTTTTACTGCACGATCTACGAGCGCCGCCCGCAAATCTGCCGCGATCTCGCCCGCGGCTCGGCGGAGTGCGAAGGCGAGCGGGCGACGAAGGCGGGATAAAACTAGGCACTGGGTTCCGGCGTGAGTGAGAATTTCGGCTTGACGAACAAGATTTCTGTAATTACAGAAATTTCCGTGAAATTAACTCCCGTCATGTCGAAGTTCATCCTCCACTGGGGGGAGATGGGTTGGCGGTGGGGCATCAACCGCTCGGTGGCGCAGGTCCACGCGCTGCTCATGCTCTCGCCAAAGCCGCTTCCGGCCGAAGAGATTGGCGAGTCGCTTGATGTCGCCCGCTCCAATGTCAGCACGAGCCTGAAGGAACTCCAGGGCTGGGGCCTCGTGCGCGTCGTCCACGTCTTCGGCGATCGGCGCGAGCACTTCGAGACGCTGCGCGACGTGTGGGAGATGTTTTCGGTCATCATGCGGGAGCGAAAAAAACGCGAACTCGACCCCACCCTCGCCACGCTGCGCGACTGTGCGGCCGAGGCCAAGGGTGGCAAGGTCGACACCGACTACACCGTTGCCCGTCTCCGGGAGCTCGCTGACTTCGTCGAACTCGCCGGCAGCTGGGCCCAGCGTGCGCAGGGCCTCTCGCCGGCGGCCACCAAGCGCCTCTTCGAACTTGGCGACAAGGTGTTCCGTCTCGTCGGGTGAGGTTTTGCCCAAAAATTTCTGAGTTAACTGTAATAACCAAAAATAAGGAATACCATGAATTACACCGTCATTGGCTACCTGCTCTACCTTCCGATCTCGATCGCGATGACGATTTGGGTCGCGCGCACGCTGCACCGGAACGGTCGCATATTTTTGGTGCAGGCCTTTCGCGGCAACGAAGCGATGGGTGACGCGGTGAACCACTTGCTCGTGGTGGGATTCTACCTGATCAACATCGGGTTCATCGCCTTCGCCCTACGCTATGGCACGAAGCCGATCGATTTGCAGAGCATGATCGAGTTTCTCAGCACGAAGCTCGGCGTGGTGCTGCTCGTGCTCGGCGGGATGCATTTCTTCAATATGTTCAACTTCGACAAAATGCGCCGCAAGGGCGCGCGGCCAGATGCTCCCATGGCTGCCGCGCCCGGGGCGATTCCGCCGCTGCCACTGCACTGAGGGAAGCGAACCTGCCGCCCGCTGCTCCAATGAAGTTCGCGTCCAAAATTCATGCGCCGCTCGTCATCCGCGTGGCGGCGTGGGGTGCGGGCACCGGTGCGGTGGCGTTGGCATGGGCGCTCACGCGCGACCGGCCGAGCTGGGTCGTGATGCTCGCGGTGGCGGCGACAGAGTGGCTCGCGCTGAAACTCGCGAGCTTGACCGGTTTCGCTTCGAAAGCGGAGTGGCGTCGAGTGGTCGGCTATCTTGTGGCGTGGCCGGGGATGAATGCGCGGGCTTTCTTCGCGACGCCGCGTGCGCCGCGGCCGCCACTGCACGAAGCCGTGTGGGCCGTGGGCAAAATGTTTCTTGGCTTTATGCTCACGGCGTGGGCGCTTCGGCACGCGCGTGATGAGCGCGAACTGCTCGTCGCGTGGGTGGCCGTGATCGGAGTGCTGTTCGTGCTGCACTTCGGCGGCTTTCACGTGGGTTCGGTGGTGTGGCGCACCGCCGGCGTCGATGCGCCGCCGATTATGCGCGCGCCGATGGCGGCGACGTCGTTGTCAGAGCTGTGGGGAGCGCGGTGGAACCTCGCGTTTGCCGATGCGGCGCGGCGGTTCGTGCTCAAGCCGCTTGCGCGTGTTGCGGGCGCACGCGTTGCGGGTATCGCGGTATTCGCGGTATCGGGGCTCGTGCATGAGAGCGTGGTTTCGTTGCCGGCGCGCGGCGGCTGGGGCGGACCGACGCTATATTTTCTCCTGCAAGGCGCCGGGACCGCCGTGGAGCGCAGCGCATGGGGCGATCGCTGCGGGCTCGGTCGCAGTGGATTGGGCCGGCTCTGGACAATGATCGTCGCGGTTGCACCCCTGCCACTGCTCTTTCACGCGCCCTTTGCGCACAACGTCATCGTGCCCCTTTGCCGTGAGGCGGCGGCCTTTCTCCCATGAACAACAAACTTGAACTCGCCCTGAAATTCGCCGCGCTCGCGCACCTCGGCCTGATCGCCGCGGGCATGCTGATGCCGCGCGCCACTGGCCTGTGGACAGAGTGCGCGAAGCTTTCGCCGTTCGCGCGCGGCCTGTTTCGCACCTACTACGCGTTCATCGGGCTTTGCCTGTTTTCGTTTGGCCTCGGCTCGTGGTGCTTCGCGACCGAACTCGCCGGCGGCAGTCCCTTCGCGCGCGCCGTGTGCGGATTTCTCGCGCTGTTCTGGACCGTGCGGCTCGTCGCCGCAATCTGGGTGCTCGACGTGCGACCCTACTTGAAGAACGCGTGGTGGCGCGCGGGCTATCACGCGACCAGCGTCGTGTTCGGCGCACTGCCACCGATCTATGCGTGGGCGGCGCTGCGGGACTGAGCACAGGGAAAATTTTCTATGAGCACGCACCCGCGCATGCAGTCGATCGATCCATTGACCAATCCGTGCGATGGCGTGGTCTGCTGGAAGTGGAGTAAGTCACTGTGGTTTTTCGCGACGCTCGCTACGACCGCGATCCTCGCTCCGCTCACCTTCAGTTCCGGCGCGGTGCTCGTGTGCTTCGTGCTGACCGTCGTCACGCTTTGTCTCGGGCACACGGTCGGGATGCATCGACGATTGATCCATGTGAGCTTTGGCTGCGCGTCGTGGCTGGAACGCGTGCTGGTTTACCTCGGCGTGCTCGTTGGCATCGCCGGGCCGTTTCGCATCATCTACCTGCACGACATCCGCGATTGGTCGCAGCGGCATCCGCGCTGCCATTCGTTTTTCATCCACACGCATGCGTGGTGGGTGGATTGGTGACAGCAATTGCACTGCGACATCCGCCTAGATTATCCGCCGCGTTTTGTGATCGAGGATCGCGTGCGAAATGATCGGTTCTACGCCTGGCTCGAAAAAACGTGGCGGTGGCAGCAAGTGCCGCTGGCGGGCGCACTCTGTTTCGCCGGGGGGTTCGGTTGGGTCGTGTGGGGTGTGGGGGTGCGGCTCTTCGTGTCGCTCACGGGGCACTGGCTCGTCGGCTACCTCGCGCACAACCGCGGCGGCCGCCACGGCACATCAAGGACGCGGCGGTGCAGGGCTACAACGTCCACGGTTTCGCTCTGCTCACGATGGGCGAGAGCTGGCACAACAACCACCACGCGTTTCCCGAGTCGGCGCGGCTCGGTCTCCGGCGCGGCGAGTGGGATATGGGCTGGCTCGCGCTGAAATTTTTTGAGCGCGCCGGCCTCGTGTGGAATCTCAGGACGCCAGCTACGCTGCCGGAGCGACGCGAGCGCGTGCCCCTCACGGATTCGTCTTCAGTTCCTTGATGAACTTCTCCGCTTCGCGGATGGATGTTTCCATGTCGGCGACGAGGCGGGAGATGTCTTCTTCGAGGCCGTGGTTGGTCGAGTCGAGTTGCGCGAGGGCGCGGGCGTTGAGGTTGTGCTTCAGGTAGAGCACTTGGTCGCGGAAGGTTTTTAGGACGGGGTCCATGCGGTCGGCGGCGCGGCGCATGAGCATGAGCAACGTGTCGTAGCGTTTTTGCGTGCCCTCGAACTGCTTTTGGCTGTCGGCCCGGAGGGTGGCGTTGGTGAATTGGCCGAGTTCCTTTTTCCACTCGATGAAGAGGGCGCTGCCGACGTCATCCACCGCCGCGATGCGGGAGCGCACGTCCTTCGCGCGCGTCTCGCTGTGTTGCAGCTCGCGGTTGAGTTCGTCGTATTTTTTCTGGAGATCGCCGCCCTCGGTCTTGGCGACGGCCTGGAAATGCACGAGTGCATCGGCGAACTGCTGCTTCGCCTCGGTCTGAGCGACGCGGGACTTTTCCACGCGATCGCCGAGGATGTCGCGCTTGGCGACGCCGATTTTTTCCATCGCGCCGTAGTAGGCGCCGGAGCAGCCGGCGAGGAGCAACACGAGGGCGACGGGCAGCGAGCGGAAGGTGCGTTTCATGGCGGTGTGGAGGTGAGGGGAAGACAATCCGGTTCGGCGACGCGTGCAAGGTGAACCGTGTTGGTTACTCGCGGGGTGGGGGACCCCGCCTACAGCGGAGGAAAATTCACCCGCGCTGCATCAGCGCGACAAACATCGCCTCGAACCGCGCGGCATCGATCGCGCGCACGACGTTGACGTCGGGTTCGCCAAGGCCGGGGCCGCCGCCGGGGGGCCAGCTGAGCGTCGCGCCGTAGCCGGCGCCGTGATCCGTGGCGATGTCGAGGGCGACCCAGCTCGTGTTCGTGGCGAGGCGCGAGTCGAGCAGCACGGCGGCGGCGATCTCGTCCCACATCGGGTAGCCGACGCCGGCGAACCGCGCGAGAAACCGCGCCGCGGGCGAGTCGCCGGCGCTGGCGCGCTGCGCGAGCTCGGGCGTGAGCTTGGTGTTCACCGTGGCGTCGAGCGGCACGCAGGTGATGTTTTTCCAGCCGGCGCGCAGCATGATCGAGGCGGCCTCGGGATCGAAGCGGCAGTTGAATTCCACGCGCGGGCGGTGGAGGAATTGCAGCGAAAATTCATCCACCTCGGAGATCACGGGGTTGAACGATGCGCCCATGAACACGAGGCCCTCGGCGTGGGCGGCGAAATTTTCGTCGAGCCGCGCCGCGAGCGCGAGATTGGTGAACGGCCCCATCGCCAGAATCGTCACGGCACCGGGAAATTCGCGGACCTTCCGCGCGAGAAATACCGCCGCGATCTCATCGGCGGGTGACGTCTCGGGATCGCCCGCAGGGTGCGGCGGCACGATGTCGGCGGCATGATACGGCGGACGATGCACCGTGTTGTAGTCGGGCCACTCCGCCATCCACGCGCCCTTGTAGGGCAGCTTGCCGTGCAGTGTCTCCCAGCGGCGCGTGCCCTCCTCGGAATTGACCAGCGGGTAAGTGGCACCGGGCACGACGGGCACATCGGTGCGACCGATGAGTTCCAGCAGGCGCAGCGCGTGCGCGACATTTTCCTTCATCCAGCCGTCGCCCGTCGGCACGGTGATGCCGAGCACCTCGATGTCCGGCGATTGCAGCACCATGAGGATGGATTGCAGGTTGGAACCGCCGGGACCGAACGTGTCCTGGTCGATGATGACTTTGCGTTTGAACGAAGACGGGGAAGACATGCCGGGATGAATGAGGCGGACGTCCGCACCCCAACGAAGTTAGTGCCGCCATGCAACCCATGCCGCAGCGCCCCGACTCCTCGCTCGACGCCACGCGTCGTGCGCCTCAACCTGCCGCTCCATGAAAACACCCCGCCTTGGTTTCTTTCTCCTGCTCGCCGGTGCGCTGACGCTGGCCGCGACCTTCACGCGCGCCGCGGAAACCGCCGGTCTGGTTTACGAGCTGCGCACCTACACGACGCATCCGGGCAAGATGCCGGACCTGATGGCGCGCTTCCGCGATCACACGCGGCGCATTTTTGAGAAACACGGCATGGTCAACATCGCCTACTGGACGCCCGCCGACGCCAAGGACGGTGCGGCCGACAAACTCGTTTACCTCCTCTCGCACAAAAGCCGCGACGCCGCGATGGCCTCGTGGAAAGCCTTTAGCGCCGATCCAGAGTGGCAGGAGGTCGCCAAGAAATCCGAGCTCAACGGCAAGATTGTCGCCAAGGTGGATCGCCTGTTTCTCAGCGCGACCGACTACACCCACGCGATGGATACGGGCAACAAGGCGGGCGGCCCGCCGCGCGTGTTTGAGATGCGCACCTACACCGCGACCGAGGGCAAACTCGCCGCCGTCGATGCGCGCTTCCGCGACCACACCATCGGGTTCTTCGCGAAACACGGGATCACGAACCTCGGCTATTTCCATCCGACGGATGCCGACAAGGGCGCGGCCACCACGCTCCTCTATTTCCTCGCCTATCCCAGCCGCGATGCGGCGACCGCCTCGTGGAAAAATTTCCGCGAGGACGCCGCGTGGGTGAAAGTCCGAACCGAATCAGAAAAAGACGGCAAGATCGTCGCCAAGGCGGACCCCCTTTTTCTGACCGCGGTGGATTTTTCCGCGGTGAAGTAGTTTCGACGCCCTTCGCGTTTTGCGTTCGTCATCGCGAGGCGCACGTAGTGCGCCGAGGCTGCCGCACTCGTCGCGATCCAGCTGAATTGCTTCGTCGCTGCGCTCCTCGCAATGACAGTTTCACAAGAGGACGGGTGTCGCTGCCGCACTCACCACGCGCCTTGACCGCGCGGGCCGCGCGCGCCTTCGTCCTCCGCATGGATCTCTCCCCGGAGGAAATGACGTTTGTGCGCGAACTCGTGAAGGGCTCGCGCCAGCGCAGCCAGCACGTGAAGTGGACCGACCGCGACGGCACCGAGCGGATGACGGTGCTCGCCCCGGCCGACGCCGCGAAGCTCAACGGCCTCGCGCATCGGCTTAAAGTTTCGAAAACCGAAGTCCTCCGTCAAGCCGCGCACATCCCGAACGCGCAGGTCGCACCGGTAACGCCGCCGTCGCCCGCCATGTGAGCGGAGTGATTGTCGGGCAAGTCGGGTTCTGACCCCGCGCCGCTGATACCAAGCACCCTTTGCTTTTGGACTTCCCCTGTAGTCCTGCTGGGTGGGCGGGCACGTCCCTGTGCCCGCATTCGTTCGCCCCTGCGGGCACGGGGACG